>SZOV01000013.1 GCA_030263375.1 Deltaproteobacteria bacterium PRO3 | reverse complement strand
TGGCGCGAAGCTCCGGAACAAGGCCGCTTCGGCGTCGAGCTGGGCCGCGGGAAATTTTTTCGCGTCCCAATGCAGGTAGGCGCGGTTGAAATAGAGCTGCGGGAGCAGGGGCGAGACGCCTCTCGACTCCAGGAGGGCGATCGCCCGGTCCAGGTGACGCCGCTGAGCCTCCGCGTCGCCGCGCTGTCCGGCGAAGAGCGAGAGGAAGTTGAGTGCGGCGGCCTGCTCGTCGGGGAGATCCGCGCGCAGGGCCCGGCGCAGCAGCTCGTAGGCGCCGGCCTCCGCGTCGGCAGCGCGGCCCATGGTGTAGAGGAGGTTGACGCGATTGCGCAGCAGCTTCAGGCGCAGCAGCGGGTGGTCGGCGGCCTCGGCGGAACGCAGGGCGCGCTCGTAATGGGCGCGCGCGTCTTCCAGCCGGCCCGCGTCGTGATGGGCGTTGCCCAGATTCATCTCCGCCAGCCCTTGGGCGTAAGGGTCTTGGGCCGAACGCGCGGCCTCGATGGCCCGCTGGAAACAGGCGACGGCGGCTTCGCGGCGGCCCAGGCGGTTTTCCGCCAGGCCGCGCAGGTTGTGGACGCGCGAGAGGCCCGAGGGCTCCGGGATCTTTTCGTAGGCCTCTTGGGCGGCGGTCAGCGCCTGCTCCGCGGCCTCGAGTTTCCCAAGGCTGAGCTGGGCCCGGGCGCGGACCTCCCAATACAAGCCGGCCTCCTCGGCGGACGCCGAGGGCGCTTGAGCGGGAAGCAGGGCGAGGGCGGCCTCGTTTCGGCCGGCGGCCGCGTAATGGCGGGCGGCCAGGATCCGGACGAGGGGCGGGATCGCCTCGCGATCGGGGTTCGCCCGCTCCAGGAGGGAGGCGATTTGAGCCCCGAGGGCGAATTCGCCGCGCGCGTAATGTCGCTCCAGCTCGAGGCGCAGCCCCGGCCAATCGCGGTCGGCCCGCGCTGCCGAAGCCACCTGCGTCTCGGGAATAGCATAAGCCGCCTCGCCCGCCTCTTCGCGGCGCCGGAGGTGGCCGGCCTCCGTCCAGGCCTGAAGCCGCGGCTGCAGGACGGAAGGCGAAACCCCCAGTAGGCCGGCGAGGGTCTCGACGCCGAGGCCGAGCGGCGAGAGTTTGAGGATCTCGAGCAGTTGGGAGCGCCTCTCCTCCCAGCGCCGGGTCTGCCGCTGGAGCAGGTCTGCCGGAATCGCGGCCTCCGCATCCGCCCAGCGCCACCCGGCCTCGCCCCACTGCAGCAAGCCTTCTTCGCGCAGGGCCTGGAGCAGGTCTTCCAGCCGGTCCGCGCGTCCCGAAGACTGGGCGCGCAGGGAGCGGCTCGCGGCGGAGAGCGGAAGGTCTTGGATCTCGCTTCGCAAGAACTCCGCGAGCTCCGCCTCGGTCAAGGGCTGGAGGGTCTCGGCTTGGAAGCCCGAGGGCAGGGCCTCGGGGGATTCGACGGCGAGGAGGACGGGGCCTGCCGCCGCATCCAGCCACGCGGCCGCCGGCGGCGAAAGCGGAAGACCCGCTTCGGCCCCGTCGACCAGGACGGCCTGCCCCGCGGAAAGCGGCACGGCGGCCGCGGCCGCGGAGTTCAGGGTTTCCGCGTCGGCGAAGTACAGCGGATGGCGCCCCGCTAATTGCAGCAATTCCTTGAGTCGCCGCAGCAACCGGCTTTTGCCCAGACCGGGGCCTCCCACGATCGCGAGACGCCTCGGCGCCGAGGATTGCAGCTCCTCGGTCAGGCGGTCGAGGAGCGCGTGGCGAAAGAAATGGTCGGATTCCTCGAGGATGGCCGCCGGTGCGGCGGCGCCGCGCAGGCGGAAATTCTCGTCCAGGACGGCGTTGATCGCCGCCAGCAGCTCCGGGATCGAGGCGAAGCGATCGCGGGGATCTTTGGCGACCATCTTGAATAGCAGCTCGGAGAAGGCTTCCGGCAGCGCGGGGTTCAATCCCCGCGCGCGGCGCGGCGGTCCGGAGACTTGGGTCTGCATCATGGCCAGGGGATCTTGGGACGGGAAGGGGAACTCTTTCGCGAAGAGGCGGTGGAAGAGCATCCCCAGGGCGTAGATGTCGCTGGCGGGGCCGGCGCCTTGTTCGAGCATAAGCTCGGGCGCCGCGTAGGGCGGGGTGCCGCTGAATTCCCCCGGGCCGCTCACGCCCCGGCGCTTCCATTCGGCCAGGCCGAAGTCGATCAGCTTGAGGCCGCGTTCGCCGCCCTCGGGCTTGGCGACGAGGATGTTCTCCGGTTTCAAGTCCAGGTGCAGCACGCCGCGGCGGTGCAGGTAGTCGAGGGCGCGCAGCAGTTCGACGACGAGGCGGAAGACGGTGTTGAGATCGGCGCCGCGCGCGGCGGAGAGCAGGTCCTCGCCGGGGACGTACTCCGAGGAGAAGAACATCTCCTCGCGGGTCGCGCCGAAGTCGTGGACTTGGGCCAGATTGCGGTGGCGCAGCAGGGCGAGGGCGGCGAATTCGTTTTGCATGGCGGCGGCCAGGGCCGGGTCTTTGCTTCGGCGCCGGTCGAGGATCTTCAGCGCGACTTCTTGGCCGCCCCGCCGCAAGTCGCGGGCCAGAAAGACCGTGCCTCCGCCGCCCTGGCCCAGGGGGCGCAGCAGTTCATAGCGTCCGGCGAAGGGGCCGGCGGCGGGGGAAGTTCGGCGGGATTTGGCGGTCGATTTGGAGCCCATAACGGCCTGAGCGGCGGTCTAATGTGCGAAAATATAACAAAAAACGAAGACGACCGTCTCCTAAAATATATTGAAATTTATGGAAAAATTTAAGTCGTGCCCATGATTGATACCTTTTAGACAGCTGCCGAGGGGAAGTGTGGCCCGCGCGCTTATTTAATGAGTTATTTCAAGGGATTAAAGGGCGAGTCTCCGGGGAAGTGGCCGGGAATTTGCAAAATCTTCGATGGGCCTTCGCGTGTTTCGAGGTCTAACAAGGCCCTAAGGAGTTTTTATGTCCGAGCTATTTCAAGTCCGGCACACCGATCCGTCCTGCCGCGAAAAAATCTGCCTTCCCGACTACGAAGCGGCCTTCGCGCGGCACCAAGAGCTACAGTTCCGGAAATACCGGGAACACGCCGTCTACGCCACGCCGGAGCAGGCCGAGATCGCGGGGAACTTCGATCGCTTCCGCGCCGCGATCTGGGGTGAGGGCAGCTATGCCTCCCGGATCTTCCTTCGGGTCCACCTGTCGGGCCGCGCCGGGACCCAGACCCTGCGTCTGGAAGACATCGCCGTCGACGGCGAGCTGCTCTACGAGGATATGAAGGCCTTGCTCGAGCAAGGCCGCGTCGAGATCCTGGTGCCGGGGTACTTTTGTGGCGCCTCGGGCGCCGGGATGAGCGCCGGGCTGGAGATTTATTTGGACAAGGCCGGGCGCTTTTCGCGCGGGGATTTTCGGGCCCTGATCCGCGAGCTGGACGAGCTGAGGCCCCTGCACGGCGAGGGGATGGGAAACGCCTTTTGGTTTCGCTGCGTCGAATCCGTCTTTCCCACGCCCTCGGAGCCGCAGGGGAGCTTCCTGCGCCATCCCCTGGTCTTAAGCCTCGCGCAAAATCTCTTGGTGGAATTGGGGCGAGTGGCCGTGGCGACGGAGGAATTTTCCTGTCCGGAAGACGATATCGCCTATTTTGACGAGGACAAGGGTCTCCCCGTCTGCGAAAGCGACGAGGGATATTCCGGGGAAGCGGAATCCGAGACGGGGATCGGCGGTGCCTGGACCTTGTTGAGCGGGGAGATGTCTCGGGGACTTGCGGGTGGCGCCGCCGCCGGCGGCATGCTGGTCTTCAGTAAGTTCGGGGCCGAGCGCATCGGGGCGGCGGTTTTGAAAGCGTCGTTGGGCTCTTCCGAAGAATCGGAATGAAAACAGGATCGACTTGCCGAGCCAAAGATAGTCCTATAGCCGAAATTTTTCCGATAAAAATAGAAAAGGTGGCGTCGCTTTCGCAACCGCCACCCTTTGCTCCTACCTAAGCCTTACGCTCGGCAGGTGGGAGTGCCCCCGAGTCGATCTAATCTTTCGGCGCTTCCAGGAACTTCTTGGCTCCGGAGCTTTTTTGGAGCTGTTTCATCAATTCATCCCGCTGTTTGGGAGAAAGGGACTCCAAAAATTTTTCCACCTTCTCGTGCAGCTCCTGCGGGTTGTAATTCATTTTCAAGATCATTTCGCTTCGATAGAAGACGTTCGGATAGGCCCGGGGCGGGCGACGCTTGAGCAGTAATTTGGGAGGCGGCGCTTCGAAAGAGCTGGCGCCTTCCGCGACCGCCTTCTTCGCCTCGCGCGCCGCGACGGCGCAATTCTCTTGGGTGGTGGGCGAGAGTTCCTCGCCCCTCAGTAGGGCGTCGACCGTACCCAGAAGGCACTTGCGAAAGGTTTTTTGAAAGTAATCCCCCATCTCGCTTCTCCTATTTCGCGTTGACGCTGTCGGAGGGCGTCTTGACGGCCTGTTTCAGCAGCTCGCGGACCTCGGGAGACAGGGAGTGGTGAATTTGCTTGAATTGCCGCAGCTGAACGCGCTTCAGCGCCTTCGCGCCGCCCATCAGCAGGACGCCGCCGACCAAGTCTTCCGCGAAATTTCGGAACAACTCCCTCGTATCCACCCGCTCCTCGATCGCGCGATGGACACCGTAGGCCAGGAGTGCCCCCGGGCCGGCGAAGGGTAGAACGGAAGAAAGCAAGAGCGAGGGATCGATCTCCGGAATCTGGAAGTCCTCCCCGCAGGCGATTTTCTGGAAGGGCACCGTGAGGGTGGTGACGGGGAAGGCGGGGCCGAAGAGCAACGGGAACATGCCCGAGCCCATGACGGGCTCCGAATCGCAAATTTTATCGCGCAGGAAGTCGTGGGCCTCGCGACCTCGATCCCCAACATCGTCCACGATCTTTTCCACGACCTCCGTGCAGGCCTCCACCGCGACGGGCAAGCCGGCACCGACGCCGAGGGCCGAAAGCCCCAGGCCCGCAACGCATCGCGTTTCCGATGTATCGAAAAGGTCAAAAATATTTCCCATAAGCTCCCCCGATCTTGGCGCCCCTGTTCCTCAAAAATTGGGGCCGCGGCCCTCTGATGCCGCGGCCCCGAGGATGAGGAATAGGGCTGGTACAGAGATTTTATTTTTGTGCCGCTGGACGGCACGTGTCTTTCTCTCATTACAAAGACAGTGCCAAGTGCCCAGGCTTTGGAAAAATATTAATAATATATTGAAATTATTATATTTATTTGTAGGTGTGGTTTTGAGGAGGGGTATTTGTGGAAGTGTATAAAATGTCTAGCTTTATGTAACATATCAAAAAAACGTTATTTATCATATGAATATATGAAAGCTAGGTTTAGAAACATCCGCGTTCTTATCTACAAATCAAACAATCTTATCGCTAAGCCACTCGCGCGACGACCTCGAGATATTCGCCGGCGATGCGGGTGGTTCCGTCTTTCGCCAAGTTGTGCTCGGCCCAGAGCGCCTCGAGCGCCTGTCCCAAGCCCGCCCTTTTCCCCTCGGGCAGGGAATCGAAGGCGCGTTGGATTGGGCCGAAGTAGCGGCGGTGAAACTCGACGGTCTCGGCCGGAGAGAAGGGAAAATGAAAGGTCACGGGGATTCGCGTGAGACGGAGTTCTCGGAAGCCCTCCTGGAGCCGTTTTCGAACGGTGTCTTCGTCGCCCCAGGCGATCGGCGGCGGCATCCCCGGCGGCGGCGGAACCTGGGAGGCCACGAGTCGAAAGAGTTTTCCGACGAAGCCTTCCGGGGTCCAATTGGCCATCGCGACTTCTCCGCCCGGCCTGCAGACGCGGCGCAGCTCGGCGGCGACCCGCTCGGGACGCGGCGCGAACATGGCGCCGTACATGCTGAAGATTCGGTCGAAGGCACCGTCGGGGAAGGGAAGCGCCTCGGCGTCCCCTTCTTGGAAGGCGATATCCAGGCCTTCGGATCGCGCCCGGGCGCGGGCTTGGTCGAGCAAATTGGTGGCGATATCGACCCCGGTCACCACGGCGCCGGTCCGGGCCGCCGGAATCGAGAGATTGCCGGTCCCGCAGGCCACGTCCAGGACGCGCTCCCCGGGGCTTAGTCCGCGCCTGGCGACGAACTCCTCGGCGTGGGCGACGATCATTTTTGCGACTTCCCCGAAGTCCCCCGCCATCCACGTATCTTTGAGGCGGGTCTTGAGGGTTTCGAGATCGGGTAGGGGAGAATTCATGGCGCCTCCGGGATTGGGGAGAATTTACCATGCGTCGGAGCGCCCGGCAATTCCGGGTCAGGGGCCGTATTCGTCTACCGGGTATTTTACCGGGCTTCCCGGATTTCCCGCGATGGAACGGACCAGAAAATACAGGCCGATTCCCACCACCGCGCCGCCGGCGCCGGTGAGCCCGTCCCAGATGTAGTGATTGCGCACCTTGCTCTTGCTCAACTTGGGCCAGAGGTAGTGGCCGGCCAGGGCGCCGCAACCCGCGCCCATCGCGCCGGAGCCGCCGATCATCAGGCCGTCGCGCAGGCCGGGCGAGTTGTCGCCGAGCCCCGCGCCGACGCCCAGGCTTATCCCGCCGGCGAGGCAGAGTCCTCCCTCCGCGAGCGGCAGCCAGGTGTCGCTGCGCTTTTGGCTGACGTGGAATTCCTTGGACATCCTCGCGAGGAAATCGCGCAACTCCTGGGTCTCGCCGGTGCTGAGCTGCCAGGGGACGGACTTGAATTCCCCGTCCCAAAAGACCCGCGGCGCTGGCACCGCGCCGCTCTCGCCGAAGAGGCGGCGTAGGACGGCGAGCGTGGCCAGGATGTATTCGCGGCGTTCTGTCAAATGGCCGTCTACGGCCACGTTGAGCGAGATCTCGAGCGCCGGGACGTCAAGGCCTATCTTGGGCGGGTCTCCGGCCTTCTGCGGGAGCTCGATCTTCAGGTGGTGGTCGATCAGCTTGTAAATCTCCTGAAAGCGCCCGCGGTCCTTGAGCCAGGCGGGCGTCATGTTCGCCTCTTTGCTCTCGTCGGCGATGGCGCGGCCCAGGAGGGCGTGGGCCGAAGTCCCGATCGCGTACTCGCGGAGACTTAAGCGCAGCGCCTTTTCCTTGTCGGCGCGCATTTCCAAGAGCCGCAGGACGAAGCGGCAGTCCTCGACGAATCTCTCCGGCAGGCCGCGCTCTCCGGCCAGGGCCTTGAGACCTTCCTCAAGCTTGGCGCAGAAAGCCGCGGGCGCCTTTTCGGCCTCCACTTCGGGATGCAGGCGGCTCCAGGCCTCGAAGGCCTGGAAGAATTCCTCGCGGAAATGCGGTTGGGGGTTTTGCGTCCAATAGGAGACGACCATCGGTCGGAGGTAGCGCAGCAGGACGTCGTAATGGTTTTTCCGCTTTTTGTCGCTCAGCTTGTGCCATTGGTCCGCCTCGGTCGCGTCGACGAAGAGGTCGCGGAAACCGCGGTACTTCTCGCGCAGGGCGTAGACCTCGAGGAGCCATTTCGCGCGCTTCTTGCCTTCCTCGGAGAGGCGCTTGTCCGTGACTAGGACGTTGATGCCGCCGACCAGCTTGCCCGAGGCCTCGTCCTTGGCGAGCGTGAAGGTCTCGAGCAGAAAGGAGGCGAGGCGCTCGCGCTGGAATTTCTCCTCCTTGGGGAATCCGACCGGGGCGTCGACATTGACCTTTCCCGTCGCCACGTATTGGGCGATCGTGAGCATCAGCTCGAACTCGGGCGCGCTGACGGCCGCGGCGCGCACCCGCAGCGTCGTCTCGACGACCCTCAGGATCTCGAGGACGTCCGAGAGGTTTTTCTGCTTCCCGACCCAGGTCAGGTTTTCCGCCGTGTTGTTGCTGGAGAGGACGAATTGGTCCTTGTTGCGGTCGAAGCGGATGGACTTGGCGGCGCCGGGCTTATCGCCCTCCAGCGCCAGCGGCAGGACGATGCTGCATTCGTCGGGCGGGGCCTTGGGGGCTTGCTTGGATTTGGGATCGGGCGCGGGCGCCTCGGGCGGCGCGCTGCTGCAGGCCTCGGGCGGGGCGGTCAAGCCCTCGTAGGTGACGGTCAGATTGGACATCAGGAGCCCCCAAAACAAATTCCGTCCCGCGCTGCCGGCGTCGCCGTCGGCAAATCGAGAGCGTGCGTTTTCGAGATTAACCTGACCTCGTCCTAATCTGAGCCCCGTGAGGTCCGTACTATTATCGTGGCACCCTCGCCGAAGTTTCGCCGAAGTGCAAGTGCGCTCTGCGGAAGGTTGGGAAATTTCCCGGCGGTTCCTTCGCCTAATCAGTCTAAAATTGGCTCACCTCGGGCGAAAGGCCGGTAATTCGGCGAGATCCCGGAGGGGTGTCGATGGCGTTCGGTCGACGAAGCGCCTTGTCGAAATGGACGGTTTCAGCGTGGCGCGAATGAGGTCTGGGCTGCGGAGTTTTAACGAGAGGATGCGTTTTTACGAGCGGCCGAGGTGCTTCGCGGCAAATGGCACGAGAATTGTATTTTTCCCGGCGGGGGGATCCTAATTGCCAAGGACTCCCTATGCCCGGACCGACCCGAGGATCGTCACGCCCTAAAATTTTCGAACCTATTGGAGAAGACAGATCTCGCCGCGGCCGAGTGTCGGCGGAAGGCCGGTTTCGTAGCGCCGCGTCGGCGGGCGCCGACTCAGCGCTTCCGGAATTCCGCGAGGCCGAAACCAAGGCCCGGCGTTTCGGCCGCGACCTGCCGGGGGACGCGCCGACCTTCCGCAGCGGGATTGGAACCGGGGGCTCCTTCCGGCGAGGTCTTTGGGAGAAGGCCTCGAGAAACTTCGCCGATTTCTTTCGCGGAATAGGGAAGGGTCCCGCGGGGACGGTCCTGCTCGCCTGCGGGGAAGGGTTGCGGGCCGGCTTGGAAACTTTGGCCTCCGTGCCTCGAGAGCTGTTCCGCGCCTGGGCTCGAGGCAGGCCCGCGCCCCTGCTGATGGGCCTGCACTTCCTCCTCATGGAGAGGGACGCCTTTTCGGTCGAGCATCCCCTCGACCGCGCCTGGGAGTTGGGGGAGGGCGGTCCGCTGCGGCTCGACGCCAGGTATGTGCCGGAGTCGGGCGCGGTGTTGGAGCTGCATGAGGGTCGTCCGCGGCTGCGCCCCGCTGGGGAATCCGCCGAGATCTGGATCCAGCGGGGCGATGGTTTCCGTCGTCTGGACCTCGCCGAGGAAGTTCTTTTGGAGGCGGGCACCCTGTTCTTCGTCGGTGGGAGGCCCGAGGCCGCGCATCGACGGGGCTTCGACGTCGGGCGCATGCGGGCCTATCGCGTCGAGGGCCCGGCGGAGGCGGGGCACTGGGTCCTGCGAGAACTCGCCCATGCGGAGGAGCGGTGGCAGGAATTTCAAGTCGAGGCGCTGGTCCGTCGCGCCGGCCTTCCGGAGGCCGAGGCCCGCGAAATGACCGAGGGCCTCCATCGTGAGATCGAGGCGACGGGCTGGAGCCCCGAGCAAAAGGCGCAATTCGCCAAGCGGGAACTCCTAAGCGAGGCTTGGCTTCAGGTCTTTCGACTCACCGGCTTCCGGCGTTTTCCGATCTACGACTCGCTGGCGGAGCTGCTGCGCCTGTTTCGGGAAGGCGCCTGGGCTCCGGAGGATTCCTATCTTTTGATGGAAGGTCTGGCCCGGCGGGGCTCCCTGAGCCCAGGTGGTTTCGATGCCGAGACGGCCTTTCCCGGTTGGGAGGGGATGCGCAAGCTGGGCGTTGCGCCTTCCGAGATGTTGGAATGGACCTCGGCCTTGGCGCGATCGGGGACGGAATTCGAGGTGGCGCTTCATTACTTTCCCAAGAACCTAAAGGTATTGACGGAATCCGGCCTGACGCGTCCCGAGGCGGCCGCCTGGCTCTTGGACATCCTCGCCGGCTTGGGCGAGTCGGCGCGCGTGGTCAAGCCGGACAACCTGCTTCCTTTCCTTCGGGACGCCGAGTTGAGTCCGGCACAGGTGCGAAGCCTGCTGCGGACCTTGATCGACGTCTTGGGGGAGGCCGCTCGGCGCGACGACCAGATACGCGGGGCGATGGAGGAGATCTTCGGCGCTGAGGCCGACGCGCATCTCGTCGACGCCTCCGAGTTCTCCAAGGTCTGGGGCAATCCCGCCGTCTTCAGCTATTTTGTCCAGGTGACCGCGGCCTTCGCCAAGGGATTGAACGGTTTCGGAATTCCCGCGGAGACCCGCCTGGAGCTGATGACCGCGATGATCGAGGCCTATCGCGAGGAAGTCGACAAGACCTTCATGGATCTGATGATGCCGGAATACGAGGGCTTTTTCGCGGCGTGGCGCGAGACCTTGCCCGAGCTGCTTGAAGAGATGCGGCAATACAACCGAAAAAACTAGGAGCGAGACATGGCCCCCAACGTGCGTGGAAATGCAAGACCCAAGACCCTCGAAGGAACCTGGCGCGAAGGCGGGAGCGGACCCCGCTCTTCGTCGACGCTTCCGGCCGCTCCGCTGGAAACTCGGGCGGTCTCGCGGGAATTCCGCGAGCCCTTCGACCGGCAACGCCGCTTCGGCGCGGCGGGCTCCGGTTTCGAGCTCGCCGTCTCGGCTCGGAGCTTCGCCCCAAGCGCCTCTCCCTTCGCGACCCGCGAAGGCTTGCTCGGCGCTCCGCGCCGGGCCGCCGCGCTGCTGGGCGAATTCGCCCGGGCGGCCTTCGAGGCCTGGCGGAGCGGGCCACACGGATTCCTCCTGATGGGCGCGGGATTTCTGTTGGGGGCCGGTGCCCCGCGACGCTACTTCGAGATCGACCGCGGCTACGAGGTGCCGATGAAGGAAGGCGATGCGCCCTTCGTCTTAGGCGGCAAGGCCGCCGGAGGCGATGCGCCCGACTTGATCCTCGATCGCTGGGCGCCCCTACCCCCGAGGCAGGCGGAGGTCTTCCGCAGGGGCGAGGAGCTCTATGTCCGAGGCCTGGCCTCCGAGCCGGGGAATTGGCTTTGGCACGAGTTCCAATGGAAGCGCCTGGAGGCCGGCCAAGTCGAGCGGCTGCGCGCGGGAGACTACTTGATCCTGGGCGTCGACGTCGAGCCGACACAGTTCCAAGAAAAGGCGCGCGACCGGCAGCCGGGGGTCCTGCACGTCGATTTCGGCGACGGGAAGGGCAGCTTTCGCCTGCGCGCCTGGCACAGCGGCTTGGCCGGATGGAGTCCCGGCTATCCCTACTTCTCCACCCGCCACCCGGTTTTTGCGCGGCCCCCCGAAAAGCAGAGCTACCATAAAGGACATCCTCGCTATCGCCACGCCTTCCAGCTGAGCTGGGGCGAGCGCTGGGACATCTGGCGCGCGCGCGGGGAGGCGCGGGTGACCCTGTTGTTGGGGCTTTTGGAAAAGCACGGCCTGGCCATGCCCGCCGACATGCAACGGCGATACCTGCAAGACGCCGTCGACACGGCGGCGGGAGTCACGGCCAAGGTCCCCGATCGCGCGGAACGCCGCGCCGACAAGGAGCGGGCCGACCAGGCGCTGGCCAGGGCCTGCCTGGCGGCGGGACGCTTTTGGAACTACCACGGGGATTTTTTCTTGGCCGACCGGCACCTCCGGCGCGCCTTCGAGACGATATCTCGGTGGTCGGAAAATTCCGCCAGCTCCGCGGAGCTGAGGGGGGAGATCGGCGAGAAGCTGCACGACATGCACGCCTGGGTCGCCGGGCGGGACGCCAACGACGGACGTCCGGGAGACGCGGCCCGTCATTACGAGGCGGCGGCGGAATTCGTTCGCTTCGTGAAATTGCTGGGTCCGGAGGACGAGCCGTCCGCGCTTTACCAGCCGCCCTTGAGCCAGGGCGAATACTTATTGAAGGCCGCCGGGTATTACTTCTCGGCCGGCCCGGAATATGCCGAGGATCTGCTGCGGGTGACGCGTAAGATCCAGGAGCTGCAGGAGGGTGCTTCCGAGAGGGGGCCGTTTCGGTAGTCCGGTGATATATTGTTTTATATGTCTATTTTAAATCAATATTGATCATGTCTATTAACTTATTGATTTTAAATGAAAAAATATAATTTAGCGTCTAAATTATCTATTTGAACTGTTTTTCAAAAATATCCGATCCGAACATATAATAAATAATACAATAATAACATGTAGTTGAAATAATAGCCCGTTGGGCCTGTTGGCACCAATTTTGGAATATATATCGACAGGAGGATGAGCGATGCGAGGTAGCCTGTCGATGAAACCTGAATTCCAAAAGCCCGGTATGAACCCCTTTTTCGTCGCCCTGGCCGGCGCGCGGGCCCAGGCCAAAGAGGCGACCCCCGTCCAGAAGCTCTTCACCGAGATCCGCGAGCTGGAAAAGCTCGCCGAGGCCGGCAACCTGAAGGCCTGGCAGGAGAAGGTCCCGCAGGTCCTCGAGCTGGCCGAGACGGTCCACGAGGACCCGATCAAGCGCCTCGAGATCCAGGTTCAAATCAAGAAGTACGAGCTCACCCTTTACTTGAAGGCGAGCAAGCAGGCCCTGCAGCAGGCCCAGGCCGCCGAGACCCAGGCGAAGGAGGCGGAGCTCGTCGACAACACGCCCGCCTCCCGCGAGCTGTGGAACAAGGCGCAGAAGTTCAAGCGCCTGGGCGAGCACTTCCAACAGCGCCTGAAGAGTCACTTGGGCGAGCGGTTCTAATTCATCGAAAGGGAGTCTTTATGGCGGGCGGTGTTCGTGGCGGCAGGGGTGCACGGGAAATCGTGGGTGTCCGGGATACCGGGCCTGAGGCGCGGCCTCGGGTCGGCCTGTCCTCGCTTCCGGGAGAGCTCGGCGCCGAGCGCCGGCTTCCAGAGTTCGCAGAGGCGGAGGCCGCGAAGCGGCGTTTCGACGCGGGGCATCGGGAGGTTGTGGAGTCTGAGTTCCATCGTGCCTTCGAAGTATTTCACGAACGGAAAGGGCCCGGGCTTTTCCCCGGAAAGAAGGGATTTTTGTTCTTTCCAGGTTTCCGGGAGGTCTCCCCCGCGGAATTTGCGAGCGTGAAACCTAAGGAAGAATCCGGGTGGACTTTTGAGGGCCTCTGGAACGCGGTGCAAAGCTCGGGGGCGATGATTTTATTTCTTCCGTTGGCCTTTCCGATAAAACCTGGGGCCGTTGATTCGTTTCTAGGCTTCCATTCAAGACAATTTTGGTTCACGAGCCTGTCCCGCGCATTGAATTTGGGACTTTCGCCATCCTCCATTTTGAATTGGCTCGGGATTAGAGACAAAGATTCCGGATTTCGGCTGAAGTCAAATCACGACTCACATTTGGATTATGATATTTTTCGTATTTCACCGGCTTTTTTTCCAACAGATTTCCTCGTGCCGAAGCGGAATCCAGAGGGTTTTTCAGGAAAGGATACGACGGGAAAGAACCCGAGCGCTTCCGGACCCCAAGGGCGAGATACCACCAATTTCGCGCGGCATATGGATGCGGTCCAAGTTCAAAGGGCTCGAATGGACGAGCTGGCGCTGCGCGGTTTCAGCACAGGGGAACAACTTGGATTCCTAAAGAAATTAGACCAAGCGCCGGTGGACCCGACCGCGGGTAGAAATGCGGCGGCGACTTTCTTCGAGAGAACATTAAAAATATCCCCGTCGTCGTGGTCGTTCGAGAAGCCGGGCCTTTCTCTACCCGCTTACAACGCGGAAATTCTTTGGGACGGACATTCCAATTCTTGGAGCTTCCGTCCCATGCCCAAGGCCAATTGGACCGTTTGGCGTGGAGACGAGCTCCGAAAAGCTCGTCATCCGGAAATACCCCTATTTCATAATGACTCCATGCGCACCACCATGCGGGTCGAATTCCTTCCAGAAGTCTTGGTCATGGTCGATATTTCGCTCCAGCTGAATGCCGAGGGCCGCAGGGAGCTCGTGGTTGCCGAAAGGTTTCACAAAGTAGATCCCAAGTTTACTGGAACTCAGCCCACCTGGGGAAGATCCACCATACCTTAACATCAAGAGGAGATGTCTATGCCGGGACCGGGGCGAGTCCCTCCGCGCGGCGGAAGGGGCGAAACTGAATCCAACAAACCGGAAGGCTTGGAACGATCGGGGTCGGCGAGGCCCTCGCCGCTCGTCGAGCGCGGCGCGGCTATGCCCGCGATTCCAGAGGCGAAGGCCCAAGCCGATTTTCAGAGGCGCTTCGGAGAATCGAAGGCGGGTGCCGGTGCCGCGGAATTTTTCATCGACTACGGGCGCATCCGAGGCGGATCCGGCTCCGCCCTTGAGAATGTCGCGATGCCCTTCCGACAAATCGTTTCCGCGAACGGACTGTTCGGGGGACCAGCGCACCTGCTGGATTTCCGGTCGCCGGGGCAGAAATTCACCTTCGGTTCCAGGGGCTCGACCGTCCGCAATTACCGCGAGCTGGACGGCTCCAAGTCGGGTCCGCCCAAGGCCTGGGTTTCGAACCGGGACGGCTTTCTGCACCATCCCGAGCGGGTTCAGGATCTGGAGATGCGCGGCCCGGATTTCAGAAATCTCTTTCGCAACGCCGTTATCCGTCCCGAGCAGGCGACGATCGAGCCGCAAGGGGAGGGGCTGCTTCTCAAAAACCTGAGTCGGGAGGCCTTGGTGTGGGTCATGGAGGGGGCGACCTGGGTTCCCGTCGGCGCCCATGCGCCGAAGCTATTAAAAGACGGATCCTGGGTCCTGTTCGGAAAAAATCCGAACGAGCTCGAGGCCAACAGCTTGGACCCGCAGGCCTACACCGTCCTGCGCGTCGAGCAGCACCGCGCGAAGCCCTTCGGTCCGACCCAATGGCGGATGATCGAATTCGTCCCCCGGGATCCCGCCGAGCTGGAAAAGCTCCCCGCCGTCGAGCCTTACCTCGCCGCCCTCTTGGGGCAGTCGCCGGAGTGGACGGCCTGGCGCTTTCGAGACTTGGTGGAGGCGATGCGAAAGGCGGAATGGAGCCTTCCGCAGCAAAAAGAGCTGCTCAATGCCATGGTCGCCGCGGATCCCGTCCAAGCGGAATTGCGCCTGGCCGAGACGTCCGGCGTGGTGCAGGCGACCCGCGAATTGGGTTGGTCGTTTGCAGAAGTAAAAGGCCTGCTATTTGACCCGGCGATCGTGAAGCATCTCGGCCTTAGCTCCCTGGCGCAGCTGCCCGCGATTTTGGTTGCGGCTTCGAAGGCGGGTGTCTCGCCCTCGGATCTCACCGGCCTCTTGCGCCGCATGAGCCGATGGGAAAAACCAATGGCCGCGGGCCTGACAAGGCTCCCGCGACTCTTGGAGACGTGGCGGGGACTGCCCGGCGGCGGGCCTCGTTTCCGCGAGCTGCTGGATTTCATCGATCGGACGGAGGCGACCCTGGCCTTCCTGGATCGAGTCTTCGACCGGCTTCCCGGCGGAAGCGACCTGTGGGTGAAGGCCGTCCGAGACCTGCTCCCCGCCATGATCGAGAGCTACGGCTTCCGCGGGAACACCCTCGCGGAGCTCAGCCTGGAGATCGCCGAGAAAATCCTCGACCATTCCCTCGAGAAGCCCCCCGCCGACGGCCGTTGGGCGGTCGCGGCGATCCAAGTGCTGCCGCGCGCCTTCGAGGTCCTGTTCGGCCTGCAGTTCCGGGTGGCCGAGCAAAGGGAGATCCTCGGCCGGGTCGCGGAGGAGCAGGGGGCGAACTTCGCCGATTGGTGGCGGGCCCTGCACCGGCGTTTTCGCGCCGGTGATTTGCAAAACGACCGGCGCTTCCTCGAGCCCTACCTGATTTCCGACGAAGCTCCGGCGACCGTGGGGAGGGGCCCATAATGCCCCCCGGAACCCCACGCGCCTCCCAACGAGGGGCCGTCGCTCCGGCGCCGGCGAGGCCGGTCCAGGATTTTGCGTCGCCCCATCGGTTTCGTCCCTTCGTTCCCGAGGCGGGGCGCGCGACCAACCAAGGGAAAGTCCACTTAGACTCTTGGGTCGCCTCGGAATCTCGGCGTCGCCGCTCCGGGGAGGCGCCGCTATTGAGTCCTGCGCCGCGGCCCCCGAGAAACATTTTTTCGGAAAGCCCCGTCAGCCGGTCGGATCCGCCCCTGCTGTGGGGGCTGACGGGCATTTTCCTGCTCGCGGCTCACCTGCTCCGTGGAGAATTTTTCGGGCTGCCCGAGGCGGGGATTCTTTTGGGCGTAAACTTCTCCGGAAAGAAAGGGGGAGAGGCGCCGGGGCTGGATTTCCTAGGTACCGCGCAAGATATTCCCATTATTCGAAGCGGCGACGGCGTCGCTTTCACTTGGAGAGACCAGCTCCGTCTTTGGACCAGCGGCGGACTGGAAAAAATCGCGCTCCTGCAAGGGATCGGCGGGCGCCTGGAGCGGGGCGGCCTGCTTCGCGAGGCCCGCGAGCGCTACGAGGCGGCCGTCGACCTGGCGGAAAGGATGCTTCAGGACCTGTCGCCCCGCGGTCCCGACAACCGCCGGCAGGCGGGCGAGGTCCATCGCGCCTTGGGCTCCGCTTATCTCTCGCTGGCCGCGTTTTGGGATCGCCGCGCGGACCATCGCAGTTTGGCGATCGAAAACTACGAGATGGCCTTCAAGTACTTGTCGCCGCTCGGCGGCCGGAGCGCGCGGGACCAAGGCCGGCTTGAGACTGCCGCGAGCCGCCTCCAAGCCCTTCACCTGGCCGAGGCCGAGCATTGGTCTTCGCAGGGCGAGCTCGCGCGGGCCGGGACGCATTTCGAGGCGGCGGGGGATTTTGCAATCCCGACGGAGGCCGCGGCGGCGGGGCGCGCCGACCTATCACCGACGCTTCCATCCCGAATCGAATATTGGCGGCGGGCCGCACGCGCCTACGCCCGGGCCCGTTCGCCCCGCTACGAGGACTTCGCCCGGGTCATGGTCAAGATCCACCGCGAGGAGGGCTGAATGGGAGGCATCCTGCGAGGCCGCGCCCCCGTGGCGGAAAAATCCTGGGAGCGGGAAAGGCCTCGCGGCGAGGGCGGCCCCGCGGCGCCCGCGCTCGGCGTCGCCTCGAAAGCCCCGTCCGGCGCGCCGGCGGAATGGCGCGAGGCGGAGGCGATGCGCCGACGCTTTGGGGAGATCCAATCCTCGGATCCCGCGTCAAAAATTTCCATGCATCGTTTTTCCAACGGCATCCGGCAGGAGCCGGCGGGGATTCGGAACGGCTTTCATTCCGCCGTAGACTTGCTACGCCGCGTCTTCGAGGCTTGGACCGGGGGGCCGCATGGCGCGCCGCTTTTGATGGGACTCGGCTTTCTGCTGGGCCAGGGGCGCAGGGCCTTGGGCCCGGGCGGTTGGCGCGGCGACGTGCTGCACCTGCGAGAGAGCTCAGCCCCCGTCGAGCTCGGGGTTCAGCAGGCGGAATTGTTCCGCAGCGGGGAGCATCTACAACTCAAGGCGCTTGTCGGCGGCGTTTCCGTGAACCTTTGGTCTCGTGGGCGCTGGCGGACCTTGTCGCCCGGCGCCTCCGAAAATTTAAATAGCGGGGACATCTTCGCCTTGGGTCTTCCGCCCGCACCTGAGGCGATCCGCGAAGCCTACCGTCGCCCCGAAGGGATCCAGGCCTTGGTCTATCGGGTGCAAAGAGGCCCGGAACTCGACACCGTGCGCGTGACGGAGATCCGGCCGCCCTCCTTGCAGTTTTTCCTTTTTGAGTCGTTCTTCTACGGAGACGGCCCCGTTTTCGAGCGGCGCGGCCGAGGCGCAGCGCCCCATCTCCCCGAACGCAGCTTTGGCGAGACGATGCGTCTGGCCTTGAGCTTCGGCCTCTCCAAGGCCGCGGCGCAGATTCGCATCGCGGAGCGGCTTTCGGGGCAAGGTCATTTGGAAGCTGCGGAGCGGGAGTTCGAGGCCGCGCAGGGCGAGCTTCGGCAGTTGTGGAAAAAGGCGTCGGGCATGCGGCCGGCATACTCCCCAGCGGACCCTCGGGTACCTATCACCCGAAAGGAGGCCGGGGTGCTGCGGGTCTTGGGCGAATTGGCCTTCGCCAAAGCTCTCCATTTCGAATGGAGCCAGCGTCCGGAAGCCGCGGCGGAGGCCTACGCCCAAGCGGCGGACGTCTTCTTTTCCCTGTTCGAACAATCGATCCGGCAGGAGCTGGCGTCTTACAATGCCTACAAGCTTTATCTCCGAACGGCGGAGGCCAACTTGGTCGTGCAGCGTTACGCCGCGGCGGCCGACGCCTTCGAGCAAGCGGCGCGCTTTGCGACCGTGGCGCGGGTTTATTCGCGACGGTCCATGCCCTTGCCGCGGCTTCGGCCGCAGGACCCGATCCAACTTTTGGAACAGGCGGTGCTCTGCCTGCTGCGAGCCGGCCCGCATTTCCACGAGCCGATGCGGCGCTTGCAAAGGAAACTGGAAGAACTGCGTGAAGAAGGCGGGAGAGTTTTTAGGTAAAGGCGGTAGCGTCGACACGACCTTAAAAAACGAGCCTTTTGAGATCCGGAGACCAATCTGTCGGGATGTAGATGATATTTCACAAAATTTAAAAAACTTAATAATATTAAATATTTATTTAAAAAACTGATTCCCGTAAAAATTGTTTAATATTATCCGATATGGACAGCGTTCGGGTCCGGGTTCTGGGCTCCCTCTTAAATAAAATATAAATAAATTAATAGGTTATACGGCAAATGCCGTCGACTCGACCTCTGGCATGCCGTTTGTATTGGTATCTCCTTGAGGAAGGAGCTACACATGTCGGAAAATCCCAAATTCCAAGTCGAGTTTCGCAAGCCCGGTCTGAACCCCTTCATGACCCTGCTCTCCGCCCAGCCGAAGGCGGGCGCCCTGACTCCCCTGCAGGAGCTGCACGCCGAGCTGCGCGCCCTCGAGAAGCTCGCCGAGACCGGCGACGCGAAGGGCTGGCAGGAAAAGCTCCCCCAGGTCCAAGCCAAGATCGAAGCGGTCCACAAAGACGAGCTGCGCCGCCTCGAGCTCCAAGTTCAGGTGAAGCAGTACGAGCTGACGCTCTTCCTCCAGGCGAGCAAGAAGGCCCTGCAGCAGGCCCAAGCCGAGGAGAAGCGCGCCCAAGAGGCCCAGCTGGGCGACGACGATAAGGCTTCGCGCGAGCACTTCAGCCGGGCGGTGAAGCTCAAGCGCCTCGGCGAGCACTTTCAGGCCCAGCTTCAGCTTCAGGTGGCGGCGTAAATGAGGGCCTTGCCGGGAAATCTAAACCTCGTCCCCTGGACTTGGTTTCTCGATGCGGAGAAGGCGTCGGGTGCGCCTCAACCTGCGACGCGGGGGGGCTTCAGCTCCACCGCTTTCCACGAAAGCGGCCACCGCCGCTTGCCATCCGTCCAAGCTCGAAGCGCCCGCGGCGTCTACGCCCCGGGGACTTCGCGGCATACGACGAAGACGCCGCGATTGCGCGGCGCGGTCGGGGCCGCCAAGCCCAATACCGAGGGTCTCGCGCTGGAGCGGGCTTACCAAGCGGGCTCTCGCGACGGCACCCTCCTGGAAAAACTCTCCGCCCGCTACGCCGGTCAAAAGGACTTCGCCAAGGCCCTGGCGATAGGCCTGGAGCGCCGCGCCCAGGGTTTCGCCGATCCGCAGGCCAAGTTGGAATGGGACTTGAAAGTCGGCCTCTGGGCCGAGCAGGCCGGCGAACTGCACACGGCGCTTCGGATCTACCTCCGCGACCGCGACCCCAAGATGCCCGCCAACCAGCGCGTCTGTTTCGTGAAGCCCGGCTATGAAGAGGCCTTCGCCCGGATCCAATCCGGTCCCGAGCCCTGGATCGAGGCGGCCCGAGGAAAGATTGCCGCAGTCGACTTCCTGGAGGCCGAGGCCCTGCTGCGGGAGGCCGGCACGATGAACCTCTACGCCCTGCACCGCCGCAAGGACTTGCCCCAGCCGCATTACTATCGCTTCGTCCTGACCTATCAGGGCGGCTTGGGCAGCCTGGCGGACGAGAAGGCCTTCGACGGCACGGCGAACGTCGTGCGCCTTAAAGAAGGCGCCGACCGGGACCCGGCGATCGAGGCCCGAATCGAGGCCCTGCGCGCGGAGATCCGGGCGGCGAAGGAGGGCGTACCGGAGCGCTTTGCCCAAGAGGCCGAGACTTTGCGCGGCCGGGTCCGCACGGCGAAGCCGCGCGAGCTCCCCGCGCTCCTCCAGCGCCTGGCCCGCGCCGAGCAGGCCCTCAAGACCCTTCAAGAGTTGGATACGCTGCCCATTGCCCGTTTCAACGCGGCACCCTGGCGGCAACGCGCCCAGGTCAAGCTGGCTTCCGGTTTCTTCCACGAGGACCCGGCGGATTGGGAAGAGGGGATGAAGGTCGTCGGCCTGCTGAAGCGCTACGCCGAGCTGGAGAAGCGCAAACAGGCGGTCTTCGACACCTTCGTCGGTCTCTACCCCGAGGGCAGCTCCTTTGTCTTCGCCGCCGAGGTGGATCTCAAGGCCAAGGACCAAAACGAGTGGCAGCCCAGCGCGAAGGCGGTTCACGAGTCGCAGGTCCTCAAGACCTTGCGTCGTCTCGAGGGGAAGGGCTTTTGGTTTGGCTCCATCGATGGGCAAGATCCCGCTTTGGCCGCCTACGCGCGCGAGATGCTGGCGGACCTCCGCGCCACGGCGAAATTCGAGGAAGAGCGGGAGGTCTTGGGTCTCGAGGCCTATGCCGACTATTTCAACCTAAAAGTCACCGGCTTCACCGAGGACCGGGAGCCCGTCGAGGATCTCGCGGCTCTCGAGGCCTTCGTCGCCAAGCGCGAGCGCCTTTACGCCGGTCCCGAGGCCGCGCGCTTCTTCGAAAAAATCGTCGAGGACGAGCGGAAAGACCAGATGGAGAACAACGAGGGCTATCGCCTGCGCCGCGAGCTGGACGACTCCCTCGCGACGCTCAAGGATTTTCAATACAACGAGGCCCTGTTCCGCCGCCTCGACGAATTCGGTTGGGTCGAGGGGGACCCGGGGCAGGGGTGGTTCGAGGCTCTCCCCGAATCGCCGGGCCCGGTTCCGCTTAGCGCTAAGGCGGTCGAGGAGTTTCCCAAGTTTCTCCTCAGCCGCGGCGAGACCTATCGAAAATACCTCGAGGCCGAGGTGCAGCGCGCCCGAGAGCTCGACGCGAAAGAGGCCGCTGTCCGCGGCGAGGTCGGTCAGGCTTGGAAACGCGGGCTTGCCGATCTCTTGACCGTGGGCCTTCAGGCCTACGAGGCCTACCGTGAAGGGAGGTCCGTGGAGATCGAGATAAACCAAGTTTGGCGGCGCGTTCATACGCCGCGCGAAACCGAGGCCCAAGGACGACTGGAGGCCTTCCAGAAGGAGTTGGCGGAGCTTCGGTCGCGGCTGGCGAGTCTGGAAGGACAACAAGACGGAGACGCGATCCTCCGCGGTTTCCGAGAGCTCCACGCCGTCGCCGCGGGCTGGGAAGAGGCCCATACGCGGGGCCTGCTGGAAAGGGAATTGGCGCTGCTGAAGGCCCAGGGCGCCCCGGCCCCGCGCCTCGAGGCCGTGGCCGCCGAGCTGAAAAAGATCTCCGACGATCCCTGGTCGCAAGGGGTCAGCGATCGCGCGGCGTCCTTTCGCCGCGTCCAGGACCGCATCGACCACGAGGCGCTGCGCGCCGAGATTGACGGGCGCCTGAAGGCCTACGCGGCGATGGAGAACGAGGTCGAGCTGAGCGACGACATCTGGAACGGCATCGGCGACTTCTATACCTTCCTGCCCTCCTTGATCGATGAGGATTGGGACTGGAAGGACCGCATGAACCAGGCCCAGCCCTTCACCGTCATGAAGCGGAAGTATCGGGAGCTCCTCGATAAGGTCGATTCGGGCGATGCGGCCCAGGTCGAAGCGGCGCGCAAAAAATTCCTTCGCCTTAACAATGCCTCGCTGCACTCCGACCTGTCCGGCGTTTATCATTCCGCCTCCAGTTTCAACCAATACACCGTGGGGATCGGTATCGTCGTCACCTCCGGCCTGACCGCGGGCCTGGCCAGCGCCGGCGTCGCGGCCTTGGGCGGCGGGACGCTGGCGACCGGCTTCACCAACGCGGCCGTCTTCACGCTCTCGGCCCGGGTCTATCGCGGCGCGGCCTACGACGGGCTCTCGGGCGTCGGCCAAGCCTTCGTCGACATCGCCAAGGACCCAGGGGGGTTCACGGAGGAGACCCTGCTCAACTGGGCCATGTTCAAAGTGATTGGGGGAGCGAACCACCGCTTCCACGCGGCCTTCGCCTCGCGCGTGGAAAAGGTCGTCGCGAACCGGATGGTCGAGCGCGGCTTGATCGCGAAGGCCGGGGATTTGACCGAGGACCTGATGAAGGCCGACCCCGCCCTTCGGCAGGCGGCCTTGGAAGAGGCGACCAAGCTGGGCGAGAGCTTCTGGCCCGAGATCGCGAAGCGCGGCGGGGCCTTCGCGACGGAGGCGGCGACCTTCCAAGGCTGGGAGTTCATGATGGGCAATTACGCCAATCTCAAGCAGTCCCGCTTCGACCCGCTCGGCGCGGCCGAGCGGGCCTTCTCGCTGCACGCCTGGATTCACGGCATTACCTTCCTGGGCGGGCTCAAGGTCGGCAACACCCTCGCTACCGCGCTGCCTCTCTATCGCGGCGCCCTCGGCTTCTTGCAGCAGCAGGTCCAAAGGCGTCAGGAATCGGCGATCCTGGAGGCGCGGCTCGAGGGGCTTCGCGGCGAGATCTATGCAAAGTTCGGCGAGACCTTGGAGGCGCAGCGCTCCTTTGAGGACAGCTTCGCCGCGGACAACCATTTGGGTCTGAAACCCGTCGAAGAGGGCCTGGCGACCTATCCGGCCGGCCGCCGCGGGCGGATCCTCGAGGAGCTCGACGGCCTTCCCTGGGTCCAGGACGTCGTCCTGGCCCCCAACGGCCTGATCGAAGTGTCGCTAAAATACCCTTTCAACGGCGGCGGGCCTGTCATTAGAATGTATCCGGAAGGTAGGGAAGCGAATGGCCAACGGAATTGAGGGAAATCGCGGGCTTTACGGCACTTTTTCCCAGTGGCTGCAAGAGGCCAAGATCTCCGAGCGAGAATACGACCGCAACGGCGACGGCAAGGTCGAGGGCAAGGAGATCGTCGCCTACGTCCTGAGCCATTTCGACAAGTTCTCCCCCAAGATTCAAAAGCAGATCGAAGTTCTGCAAAAGACCTTCCGCGCCCTCGGCTTCGGCGACGAGGAGGCCAAGGCCATCCTGACCGGCGAACCCAAGGCCGGCGCCAAAAGTCTGGTGGAAAAGGGCCGGGAATTTGAAAAGCGCGCCGGGCAGGTCAAAGGCCGGGACAATGGTAATAAAAAGACCTACCGGGACCTGATCGGAAACGCCGAACGGGCTTACCGTATGGCGGTCGACCTGGATCCCGGCGACGTCCAAGCGCGAAAGCATTTGTCCGATCTGCTTTATCGGCAGGGAGATGCCAAGGCGGGACGCGAACATGCCGCGCAAGCCGTGCGAAATGCCCCGCTCAAGGAGATTCCCGATCTGATCCGCTGGCTGCAGACCTTGCCGGATGCGGGGATCAAAAAGAATCCGACGATATATTTTGTGGGCGCCGAATTGGTTCGCGGAGGCCGTCATGCCGACGCCCGCGAGCTTTTTGAAGGCGTGGCTCGAAACCTGGCAAAAGACGGCGAGGCGGCCAAGGCCCAAAAATACCGCGAGAAGGCGATGCTCGCCGACGAAATGGGCAAGCCTTGGCGCTTGGATTTCGACGCCAAGACGAATCCCGAGGTTCATGGAATCTACGAGGCCTTGCGGGCTCGGGGAATTCCGACCGAGCTGATGGCCGGGGCGCTTCCCACCGGGAAGAGCGGTGCGGAGCGGGTTCTGACCGCGGCGCAGGTCCTGGCCTTTTGGGATCAAAACGGCAAGGACCCTCGCGTCCAGGAATTGGGAATCGAGCTTCCGAAGCCGAAATTCAAGGATGCCGCCGGGCAAGCCGAATTCGAAAAACTCTCCGCTTCGCAAAAACTCTCCGCCTACCATCAGGGCCGCGCCGATGCGGCCCGTGACGACAAGACGAAGGCGAAACACCTCGCCGCCGCGGCGCATTACGATCCCAACTCGGCCGAAAAGAGCCGGAAGCTGGGCGAATTCCATGCCGGGAGGAAAAACTATGCCTCCGCCGTCGCAGCCTATGAAAACGCCCTGCGCATCGAGCCGGCGAATGCCGCGGACCGCCGGGCCTTGGCCGATCTTCATCTCGCCGAGGGGCGCTGGGACCTTGCCTACAAGGTTCTGCCCCGCGACAAGGCCGAAAAGCTGATGACCGAAAAATTGGAGGAGGCCCGGCAATGCTCCCGGAGCGGGGAGCATGAGAAGGCCAAGGCCATCGTCCAAACGGCCCGGGGCCTATTGGAAGAACCCTTTAAGAAAGTCGGGGATCTGCCGGCGGACGAGGCGGGCCGCACCCTTCGGCTTAAAGCGCGGCTGGACCTGGCCTCCGGCGAGATTCACAGCCGCGAAGCGGGCTTGGTTCCGGAGGGCGCCCCATCGGGCCCGGATCCGGGAGTTCCGGACTATCAAAAGGCCGTGGAGGCCGCGACCCACGCGATCCAAAAAAATCCCAAGGACATCGACGCCTATCTCCTCCGTGCCCAGGCCCAAGACAAGCTGGGCTTGGGGGCGTCGGCGATGGCCGACTACCAGGCAGTGGTGAATATCGCGGGGCGAGACGCCTTGCCGGCGGATTATCGGGATTTTGCGGCGCGTTATCGCAAACAGGTGCGTGCGGAGTATCAGACGGAGGTGGATAACTTCAAACGCTTCGCTTACGAGACCGGCGAGGCCGAGCAAAAGCTGGCCCAAGAGAGTCTGGCCAAACTTGAGGCATTGAGTCTCGTCTTAAAATCGTTCCCGGAGGCCTCGAAATCCGAACGCTTTGAGGACCAGAAGATGGTCCGGGAGTTCTATCAGCTCCGCGTCCAATACAATGAAGCGCAGGGGACCATGGTCTATGTCGGGGTGCTGCCCAAGGAACCCGAAAAACTCGACGACGCGACCTCCATGGCCTCGCTGGCAAAAGATGTATTTTTGGGCCCTACCGGTCTTGGCCAAGTGGTGAAGCCGGTGACGGATGTGTTCGAAAAGGCCAAAGCGGACGCCCAACAGGCGGAGGAGCATAGCGCCCACCTCAAGTCGATCGGATATGCCGGGAAAAAGGGCACCTACCAAGCCGAGTTGGACGCCCTGGACGCCGAGATGAAGGAGTTGCGCCAGGACCTGCTTGCCAACCTGGAGCCGAAGGACAAATGCGTCGACCCTAAGGCCCAGCTCTCTCAAATCCGCCTAGTGATCCAGATCGATTTGGAGTTGGGACTCCTGGACTACGACCATATCGTCCGCGACTTCGAGGCTTGGGAGCGGATCGTCGGTCAGAACGCCGATGTATTGGCGCGAAACCCTCAGCTCTTTTTAGAAAACTGGAACGCCACCTGGGAGCTCAACCTGAAAATACCCACGACCCAAGTCGCGGGAGGCGTCTTTGAGCCCCAAGAGGCCATCCTCAAAAAGATGAAGGGAATTATCCGGGATCCGGAATTCCAGAAAAACCTTCGAGCGAATTACGAGAAAACGGGAGGTCCCGCTTGGGACCAAAGCGCCTTCGATCAATTGCTCCGCCAGTACGATGAGGGCTTTGACGTCACTAAACTAAAATTGCTCACGCCTTATATCTCCGAGCAAGGCCTCAAGATATATTTTGAGAAAAATGAACAGGCCAAGGTCTTGGAGAAGCGATACGATGAATCCACACTTCATCCTGACCCGGCCGGGGATTTGGAGGCCGGGCTCCAGGCCCTCAAGCTTTATGCGGAGCTGGGCAATGAGCCCAAGGTCAGTCAACTGATCGAACAATTTAGAAACTATGCCCAGCAATCCATCCACGTTCGTGAAGTCAACGAGACGCTTGGAAACATCGAGCTCCTTAATTTAAACCAGCAGATGGCCCTAGCCCTGCGCGGCACGGGTCTCAGGCCGAAGCCCGGCGAAGAAACTTATGAAAATCAAGTTTTGAACGATGCGCGACGTTTAGCCCGCTCCCTGCAAGGGGATTGCTTTGTGGTCTCGACGGAGGAAGTCCAGGGCCTGGTTGCGGCGCGGGCATTTTTTGAATGGGACCGCGATTCGCTGAACGTGGCGGAGGTCGATAAAAAACTCAAGGAAGGGCGAGACTACCTCGAAGTGGCCATCGAATCCCGGGTGCCTTTGCTGGAAAGCTCTACGGAACGGGAAATGAAGTCCTACGGTCCGGAGTTCAGTCTCTACAAACCGGAGGAAAGGCAAGCCACCCTGCGTCAAAATGCGGCCTTGGTGGAGGCCGACCTTGCGCTGATGGCAACCCAGGATCTCTCGAAGCCCGAGGTGCGTAAAGAGGTGGGAAGAAGATTACTCAAGCACCTCGATCTTTGGCGGAGAAATCTGGAGGCGAATCCGGATCTACCCTTGGAATTTCGGGTCGAACAATACCGGCAAATGGCCGCCACGACGGCCCTGTTCAATAAAAATTTCACCACCGGCGACGACCCCATCATGCACAAGGTGGAGCCCGCGGTTTCGGACGAGGTTAAGAACACCAGGGAATGGCAACATGACCAGGCCGGCGCCCCGCCCAACCTCGAGACTCAGACCAAGGCTATCGCCGAGTTGGGCAAGGCCCTGATCGAGGAGCATTCCTACGCCTTCTATCATCAACTCCCCGAGAACATGCACTACATCGTGGCCACCAGCCAGAGCCACGGTCTTTCCACAAGGATCGAAGAAGGCATCGTCGGTTATTACATGAAGCGGGCCGAGGATGCGGCCCGCCTAGGGATCAAGGTTGAGGAGTCCCATTACAAGGGAATCACCCAACAGGAATGGCAGGAGATCGACAAGATCCGAACGATGTATCAGGGGAGCGCCGCAACTCAAGAGGCGATGATCCAGCAATATCTGATCGGGATCGGAAAGTTTGAACCCATCGATGTCGGCGTCAAGGCGACCCGGGCCAAGGTCCAAGCCGATTATCAGGTCCGCTTCGACGAAGCCCTGAAAAACGGGGACGTGGATTTCATCTCGGTGATGGGCGGGGCGTCGTTTCACGCCTTCGCCCAGGTCGACGTCCAGGCCCACCAGAAGCTGGCGGAGTCGCGAAACGCCGACCTTCCCTTGGATAAGCGCTTCGAGGCCGGGATGGAGGCCGCCGGCATGTTCGGCCAACTGGGTCTGGAAGCAAGGATGGACGAATCCTTGGCGCCCATTGTGGCGCATGTGGAGACCCAAGAACCCGCCCAGCGCGCCGGGGATTATCTCATTCTTTCGCAGATCTACGAAAACTCCGGGATGGACGCCTCGGCCAAGAAATACCTGCAAAAAATCGCCGACCTGGATCCGGGCGCCAAGACCGAGACCAAGGCGGATCAGGCGCTGCACGAGACCGCCGTCATGGCCCGGGCGAAGATCCAGATGATCGACGGCAATCTGGACGAGGCCAAAAAGCTGCTTTCGGAAATTCAGGGCAACACGGTTGCTAAACAGTTTCTCGCCGGCATCGACGGGATTCAATTTAAGCAGCGGGTCGGCTATCCGATGGAGTTTCTCTCGGGGCTCCTGATGGCGGAGGTCGACAAACGCTACGGCCCCAACCGGGACAGCGCGGAATACCTATTGTCGGGGAAAATGGAGGAGGCCAATAAATTTCGGGAGGAGGCGCAGGCCTTTCTCACCGAGGCGCAGCGCCTTTGTGAAAGCGGAGAATGCCGGACCCTCCAAGAGGCGATCGACAAACTCCGCGGAGATTCCCGGTATGTCTCCGTCTTCGTCTTATTGGAAAGCACGGGGCGGGGTCAGGATACCATGGCCTACATTAAGACCATGGCCAATCCGGCCTTAAGCGACGTGCAGATGGCGGGCGAGACCCTGAAGCTGGCGGAAAAACTGCTGAGCCGGGAGGACTTCGATTTCGCGATGAATATCGCCGCCGGTTTGATGGACGATCCCTTCGTCTCGAAACAGGCCAAGGAATTGGTGAAAAACCGCATCCCCGACGCCGCCAAATGGAAGGCCCAGAAGGACGCCATTTGGAAAGCCGTCAAGGACATCCTGATCGTTCCCGCCATCATCGAGGGGCGCTACGGCGACGCCTTCGTCAGCGCGATCACGACGATAGGCTCCTTCGGCGTCGGGCGCATTTTCAGTGCCGGCGCCAAAATCGGATGGGCCGCGATGACCGCCCGCGGGGTGGCTCGGGCGGGCTGGGCGGCGCGGATCGCGGGTTCCGCGGGTTTTCGTATGACCGGATTCGTCTTCGTGGCGATGGCGGACAACGCCGGTTTCGCCGTCGGCAGCATGCTGATGGAATCCGCGGTCACCGGGACCAATCGATTCAGCATGGATCGTTTTTGGCACGAAATGTTGGTGGGGATCGCGCCCTTTGCCCTGGTGCACGGTTCCGGAAAACTGATGTCCGTGATCGGGAAACGGGCCGAGCATATTCCTTGGTTTAAGGTCGCCGGCCAAGCCGAAGCCGCTCTGCTCAAGAGCCAAGGGAAATTCGTCGTCAACCGCGCCGGACAGGTCGGCCTTTGGACGGGTCACCGTCTGTTGAACGCCAGCGCTTTCACCCTGGGCGGTATCATCAATAAAAAAACAGGACTGCTCGAAGACGACAATGCGCCCTTGGGTCTGATGTTTTTGCAGAATCTCGCCATGGATCTGCAGATGTTGGCCGCCCACAAGGGCGTGAACGCTCTGACCGGCGGCCGTATGGATGCGATGGACCGCAAGGCGGATCAAAAGATGTATCTCGCCGCCAGCATGGCTAAATTGCATATCCCAGGCAAGCATCCCGCGGCCGAGGCCATGGTCGCCTTTCTCCCGCATTATGCCGACGCCTTGGCTCAAAAACGCGGCAAGCCGCTGAGCTCCAACGAGCTGGCCAAAGAAGTGGGGAATCTGAACGACGGCATCCTCGAGGTTTTGAAGATCGGCGGCATGACCAAGGGCGACGGCTTCGAAGCTGCCCGGATGCAATGGTTCCTCCATGCAGCCAAGGAAAATCTCAGCGGCAAAGACTTGAGGGAATTCGCCAAACAAATAGGGGAGGTCTCGGGCCTGGATCGCGTCGCCGCGGATCTTTTGCCCAAGGACGGCTTTTCCAAGAGCGACCGGGATGCCATGAACGGCCATCTGATGCTTTGGGCCATGAGCCGTTGGAAAGATCCCGCCTTGGCCCGGAAAAAAATGCAGGAGATGGTCGAGCTGTCCCCAAAGATCGCCGAGAAATTGAACGTGGCCATCGACGGGATCCTGGGGCCCGGCGGCAGCAAGACGGTCGCGGGTCAACGCCTGAGGGAGGCCTTTTTGGGTCGAGCCCTGGAGGCCGGGAAAGACCCCGCCCAAGTCCTGACGCTACTCGACGGCGCCGCGAATCAGGGACCGTTTCTCGGCAGCAGCATGGACACCCTGCTCGCGGCTAACCACATCACGGATCCCGCGGCCAAGCTGCATTTAGTGGAATGGATGATGGAGAAGGGCTTCGATCTCGCCAGTTTTAATTATCTGCTCAAGGAAGTTGGCAACGGCGAAGTTATCCTTAAATTCGAAGATGGAAAGCTTTTCACCGAGCGAGTTCCGCCGGACAGCCAAGCGGCGCAAAGACAGACGGTCAAGGGCGCCTTGACCGAACGCGGGCTTCGGGTTCGGGGCCGAGACGCCGTAAAGCTCGCCCGAGACCTGAAGCTGGGCAGGCACCTTCGTTCGAAGCAAGACCGGACCGACTACGCCGAGATGATCCTCCGCGCCGCGATGGAAGGCAAGGTCCCGCTCGACAAGGCCAAGGAACTCTTTCTGGCGGTTCAGCCCACGCTGAAGAGGCACATCCCTGCCACCGATCTCCCCGCGGTGGAGGCGGCCGTCTTCCACGAAATTCTTGCCGGCAATATTTCGACCGACCAGGCCTGGGCCTTGGCCACGCGGTTGGCCAATGGCGACATAGCCCTGGATGTCCAAGGAATCGGACGAATGAGTGTTCGATATGTGCCGGTCCCCGAAACGGCCAAGCCGGACGTCGCCGTTCCGGGCGACTCACCGACCCTCACCCGGCCCCGCGACCAGGATGCCTCTCCGCCCACCGGCGGAGGCGACGGCACCCAGGTCAGCAGCGGTCGAGGCCGGCGCAAACCGGCCGCCGACGACGGACAGGACCAAGCCGCCGCCTATGCCGGAGACACGCGCGTGGACGACAAGGCCGCGTCGCGGGCCGCCGAAGAACCTCTCGCCTGGAAGCCGACCGGCGACGGCGGTCAGGAGGCCAAGCTGGGCGGGGGCGTCCTCAAGACGGACAAGCAAGGCAGCCTGACCTTGGAGTTTCCCGACGCCAAGGATCCCGTCTCGCTTAAGCACAACGGTCGCGAGCTTCGGCTGGAGTCGGACGACATCCTGCAGATTCGGGCGGGAGACACCCTCGAGATCGACGGCGCCCGCTACGTGCGCAGCGGCAACGAGCTGAGGCCCTTCACTCAGCCGACGCCCGGCAAGGTCCTCGCCGACGGCGGCAACGGGAAAATTTTCGACAACGGCGACGGCAGCGTGACCAAGCAGGGGAAGACGCGCAAGGTGATGACCGCGGACGGGATCGTCCGCGAGATCGACCCGGCGACGGCCTTCGACAACGAGCAGCGCGCCTTGGCTTTCGTTCAGGACATGGCCGCTCGCGAGCCCGCCTTGACGGATTTCGCGCCGGCCTTGATCGGACGCACGGGCGCGGGCGAGCTGGTGATCGGCAAGGTCCCCGGCAAGACCCTGGAGAACTTGAGCGTCGCCGAGCGCAAGGCGATCCCCGAGCAGGCCTGGAAGGATTTCGAAACGGCCCTGCGGCGCCTCGGCGAGGCCGGGCTCTATCACGGCGACATGAACCCGCAGAACGTCCTCTGGGACGGAAAGAAGCTGCGGCTGATCGACTTCGGAAACGCTCAATTCAAGGTCGCGGACAACAACGACATGAAGCGCTTTCAGGATATGAAGGCGGACGCCCGGTCGGACCGCGCCGATTTTCCGATCCGCTCCTACACGGTTTCGAAAGGCGCCGAAGCCATTCCGGATGTCCCCTTCGAACCCGCGAAGGCGGTGGGTAAAGGCGGGGATGCCGTAAATCCGCTTCATTCCGAAGTTGATTACCTGGTCAATACCGACACGCCTTTTACGGAGATGGCCAAACGATATCAGGAGCGCCTTAAAGGTCTGACGAAGGATTCGCCCGAATACCTAAAAGCCTTGGCCGAATATAAAGGCGAGCGGGACCGCATCGCTACCGCCTTGGTCCAAGAACACAGTCCGGCTCTGGATAAGGCGGAAGGCAGTTTCTTGAAATACCTGCAAGACCTCACGGGATCTCAGAAAGTTTGGGATAAAATTCATGGGAAATATGAATTCCTGAATCGCCCCGAGGGCATGGAAATTCTTCCGCCGCACGGGCGCCTGAAAGATCCCGCCGACGTCGTATCCAAATTGATGCGCCGTGGCTGGAAATCCATGGAGCCGTTCACGGACCTTGCGGCAACGCGCGTCGTGGTGGATTCCTACACCGACGTCCATTCCGTCATTGCCGCGATCACCGATAAATACCCGATTCGTTTGGTGCGGGATGCCAATGGGCAAATCCTTAAAGACGGGAAGGGAGAACCCATCCGCGATTGGAATCGGATTACGCGCTTGGTCGCCGGGGATAAGCAATGGGGCTACCGGGCCATTCACCTTGCCGTTGAATACACGCTGCCCAACGGCAAGAAAGTTCCTGTGGAAGTGCAAATCATGACCCGGGGCAATTACGAATGGGGCGAGATTCAGCATGATTTATCTTATAAAAACGCCTCACTTCCCAAGGAAGTCAAAGACGCGGCTAACGATCATTTCGTTGAAGTGGCGAATTATTTGGCCTACCTCGATCAGGGAGTGAGTCATCCCGAGCGGCCACAAGCTCCGGACATGAAGCTAATTCCGAATTACGAAACTCTTTCCGCAGACAGTCAGAAGGAAATTCAAAAATCCTTCGATGCTATGGCGGAACTCATGGATCGGCATGAGAGGGTCGCCGCACAAAAGGATGGCATTGCCGTTGATGAAAAGTCCCCAGCCGTGCGGCCCGATGGCGGAGGCAAGGTGATTCCGCTGCGTCCTGTCGCCGGGGACGGCACCAAGGTGGAGGGCAAGGGAAGGAAGGGGCAAAAGCCGCCCCCCGCTGAGACCGGAGACGGCTATTTCGAGGCGGCCGCTTTCTCGGGGGATCCCCGCGGCCCCGTCGATTCGGGGCCCGGGAGGCCGATGGGCTCGAAGGGGGACGACAAAGGGGGCAAGGGATCTTCGGACGAACCGCCGGTGGGCCTCCTGCTGTCGGCCGACGGACTGGACGGCTTCAGCATCCGAGCGGACCAGAAGAAGACCCAGCGTTGGAGCAGCCGGGACGGCAAGATCCCTGGAGAGCCTTGGACCCTCGAGGTGCAAGTCCAGGGGGATGGCAGCTTTCTCCTGGTTCCCGTTGAGGGTTCGGTCAAGTACCACGACGGCGCCAGCTGGGTCGAGGTCCCCAAGGGGGGGCTGAGGCTCACGGGCGACCGGCGCTTGCAGTTGGGAGAGATCGATTTTCAATGGCGGAAGCCGGGACCGGAAACGGGCAAGAGTATGGTGACGGGCAGCCGGCTGGCGGGAGAGTTTCAGGTCGGCGAGATCTTCGACTACTACCACGGGGCCGACACGCAGGCGACGCTAAATCATTTCACGAAGCGCGAGGATGCCTGGGGCACCGAGGCCAAGGCCTTCGAGAAAGATCTTGGGCGGTTAAAGGGCCTCTATCAGGAATACTACTCGCTGGTCGAGGCCTACCGCAAGGAACCCACGATCGACGGTCGCAAGGAGCTGAACCGCAAGTGGGAGGCGATTGAAGAGCTCTCCAAGAAGCTCCATACCTCGCGCTACCATCGTATGGAGGGCCAGCACGCTTGGATGGTTCGCGTGCGCGAAACCGAGCTCTTTCCCTTGGAGACCTTCCTCGGCATGGCCGAGTTTCAGGCGCTGAACGAGGCCAGGGACCGTCCCGATGGCAAGGCGGTTTTCACCTATGAAGTTGTCTTCGCGAAGCCCGAGGAATTGCCGGGCTTCGAAGGGGCCTGGGGCCAAGTTCCCTTCGACAAGTTCGTCCGCATCGAGGCGACGGTCAGGGACTGGAAAACCGCTCAAAAGCTGGTCGGAGAAATGAAGCAAAACGGCGACCTCCACGTCGTCGAGGATTTCTCCTTGAGCCCCGACGGCAAGAGCGGCCGTGCCGTGGTCGAGATCTGGGGCGAGAAGCCGCGCCGCGTAGAGATTCGCTTCGGGCTTCGCGGGTCCGCGGCGGCCAAGCCGTCGGCCAGGCTCAAGTTTTCGGGATTGGATATCTCCGGCTTGAAGCCCGGGGATTTGGTGATCCAAGACGGGGACGCCGCGCGCTCCATCGATTTCCACAAAAAGTACAGCCACCACGTCCGTCTGCCCCAAGGGGACTTGCTGGTGAAATGGGACCCCACCCAAGGGACTTACACCGCGATCTGGTTCGGCAAAGAGCCCTTGAAGATCCAAGACGCCTCCGGCGAGGTCCGGACGCTGGAGCCTTCGCGCCACGGCCGTCCGGCCACGACGCAGCCGTTGCGCGGCGATGAGAGGCTGGCAGTTGGGGATCGAAAGATCCGGCTGCTGACCCCGAAGGCCGCCGCGGACGAGGCGGTGCTCCGCGCTCAAATCCGTGAGAAGCGCCGGAAGCTAGAGGTCATGCGTGCTTCGGTCGAGAGGATGAAGACCAACCGGGAAGACCCCGCCAAGATCGCCGAAAGTGAGAAGAGCTTGGCCGAGGCGGAGGCGGACTTCGCCAAGAGCCTGCGAAGACAGCGGCATACGGCCGAGGGGATTCCTTACGCCGAGGCGACCCACGCCCAGATCGGAACCGCCAATCTTCCCGAGGGTCCGGGAGTCGCCGCCTTCAAGTCGATCCAGGACATCGAGGCGAAGGCCGACAAGATCGCCCAGGCCGCGCCCGACGCCGAGCGCATCGCCCGCTACGTCGAGCACCTGGTGGACAAGAAAGGCCTAAGTCGTCCCGACGCCGAGGTCCAGGCCCAGCGCTGGGCCGAGCAGGTGATCGTCGATGCCCGCGCCCATCAGGCCGGTCGCACGCACATCTACGATACCAGCCTGCCGCTCAAACCCGAGACCGCCCACCTGGACAAGGCCACGGTCGACCATCACGGCCGTTTCGCCAATCCGCTCAATTCTACCGAGCAGCTGCTCGGCAAGATGGAGGCGACGCTCGAGACGGTGAAGGGCAACGCCGAGGCCCTCGACGCCGCCGCGAAGGATGCGGCCGCGATGGCGGCGGCCCGCCGCGGTTTCGCGGAGGCCGGCGTCCGCAAGCCCAAGGAGGCCCAGGTCGTCGAGGTCGCGGCGGCGATCCGCGAGCTCAATCTCAAGGAAGCGACCACCGACAACCTGGCCGACGGCGGCTGGTCGGTGTGGGTCGCCCGCAACCAGGCCCGCATCCTCGCCGATCCGGCCCTGCGCAAGACCATCGCCGAGGCGACGCGCTTCGAGGACTTCAGCGCCTTCGGTACCGTCTACATCGAAGAGGCGAAGACGAAGAAAATCGCCGAGCTCATCGCGGCCGGGATGCCCGAGCCCAAGGCCAAGGCCCTGGCCGACGAGATGGCCTGCAGCGGCGAGATCTTTCCGGAGGGGATCCGCTGGCAGGCGGCCCTATTCCAAAAGTACGGCGAGATCCTCAAGAGAAACGGCATCGTCGGCATCGACCGCTTCGCGCCGGATAAGGCTGAAAAGGTGATGGGCGAAGCCTTGGCGGCCATCGACCAGATCGTCTACGACCCGGCCGCGCGGGACGCCGCCACCGCGGAATTTTTCGGAAAGGTGGAGGAGGCATCCAAGGCGGCATCCGAAAAGGCCCTGATCTCCGACGCCTCCGTGCATCGGGGAGAGGTCAACCTCAGTTTCTTCAACCTGGACGCCTTGGCCGATTACAGCGTCTTCCAACAATGGTTGGCGCTGCCGCGGGTAACTCCCTCCGGAACTCCGGACACGATTCAGGTTTCCGTCAGATCCAAGGATCCCTTGGAGGTTTCAGTGGAAGGACAGACGATCAAGGCCGATCGCAAGCTGCAGATCGTCGCCATCCCCGACGGGCGGGAGCTGCCGTCTCAAAAAGGCTTACTTTCCGCCGTGCAGGCGATGAACCGGGCCGAGGTCGCCAAGGCCGAGGCATTGGGCTTGACGCCGAAGGCCGGCGAGCCCCTCAAGCCGGGTCAGCTGCCTCGCGACCATTTCGAAAAGCTTTGGTTCGGCAAGGACAACGTGATCCTGCCCAATCCGATGAAGGGCGGCAGCCTGTTGAGCCCGAAAGAGGTCTCGGCGATCTTGACCGACGGCGTCCCCGGCGCCAAGCCCCTCGGCCTCTTTGAGTCGACGGATTTATCCAAACAAATCGATAAATTACCTCCTAAATCGAAACATTTGGTTGAGCTGATGTCGGCGCCTTACGACGTCGACGGCATCCTGGTTCAGCCCGACGTGAAGCCGATCGTCGATTTGATTCGGGAGCTCGGGCCCGACAAGATCGAGGCCGTCCTCGAGCGGGGCGAGACCTCGTCGGAGAATCTCTCGCGCCTGCTCGACCGTGCTACCAACCCAAACTTTCCAGGCCACGCCGCGGCGGTCCGCGCCTACCTCAAACAGGCGAGCGCCGAGGAGATCCTCTTCCTGACCGATACCAAGGCGATGTTCGTCGACCGACTGGCCAACCTCAAGCTCGAGGCGGGCGGCAAGTCGGTTTCGGTCTGGGAGCTTCTCACGACGGAGAATCCCTATCCCTACCTCGAGGCCGTCCAGGAGATCGGCTATCCAGGCCTACGCGACCACGTCCTGGCCGCGATGGCGCTGCGCGAATTTTACCATCCCACGCATACCGAGGCTGGCGCCGAGTTCCTCGCCATGTTCGGCATCGATCCGGCGACCCACGATCATTTTCCCTGGACGCCGAAGGACAACCTGGAGCGGGCCGAGCTCTACGTGACAGTCGCCAAGGAAAAGAAGAACCTCCTGTCGGCCTACCAGAAGGCCTTCCCCAATGCGGCGAAGGTCGACATCGAGGCCTTTGTCAACGACCTCTGGAAGACCCTGCGCACCCAAGACGTCAAGGACACTCATTTGCCCTATACGCCGCACGGCTGGAATCACTCGCTGACGGTGATGAACGACTCGGCGATGATTTTCGAGTCGGCCGGCCCGGTGCGCGAGGCCATCGTCGCCAAGCTTAAGCCGAAATACGGCGACCGCGCCGAGGTGGTGGCCCGCGAGCTGGTCAAGTTCATCGGCATCTTCCACGACACCGGCTACGGTTGCCTGCATAAGGACGACAGCAAAGGGAAGCACGCCGAATACAGCGGAAACCTGTTTCGGCAGGAATTCGCCGGCCACATGGAGAAGGTCTTCGGCATCAAGTCCGACGATCCGCTCTTCAATGAGATCTTCCTCGCCATCGACCGCCACGGCGCCGACAAGCCGGGCAAGGCCGAATACCTGCGCGCCAGCGAGAAGGAAAACCCCTTCCTCTTTGTCATCCGCATGGCCGACAACCTCGACCTGACCAACCGCCGGATGCGGCAAATCCAGCTCAATCGGCCCCTGATGGTCGCCTTGAAGGAGATGTATCTACGGGGGCAAGAGGCGGATTTCCAGGCGATGGACGAGGCGGGACGAAAGCGGGAGGTCGAGAAGATCCAGGCCAAGCACGCGAAGGCCTTCGACCAGGCCGTGAAGGAAGGCCGGATGAGCCGGGCCGAGGCCGACCGAAACAAGAAGCTATTGGGGCAGCTCAACGAATCGACCTACCCCCATTTCGCGGGGACCGAGCAGGTCACCGGCTACCGCCTGATTCAGGACCCGGCCAGCGGCCAGCTCACCGTCGAGATCGAATTGGCCGGTTATGCCCGCGGCCAGGCCATCGCTGAGTCGGGACTGCTGGTCGACCATCCCTTGTACCAAGTGCTTCGTACCTATATCGCCGCGCAGTCGATGACCTACGGCGTCGGCCCGGACGGTCGGGGTCTTCCCATCAAGTTCACCTACCGCGAGACCTTCCGGGCGACGACCCCCGACGGTCACGACCTCCCGATCCAGCCCGACAACGTCCGCGTATTCCGGCCCAAGGAAAAGCCGGGCGACGAACCTCCTCCGGCGCCAAGGGGCGGCGATGACGGCGTTCTGGCCGCGGCGGTCGGCGGGCGCGCGCCGGTCGGCGGCCTGACCGCGAGGGCGGAGGGCAGCAGCGGAGCCCAATCCGTCTCCGGCGTCTTGGACACCGGGGATCGCTCGCTTCCCGGAGCCGTCCTGATCCCGCATCAGGAAGGGGTCTTCGGCTATCCTTTTACCGGCTACCGGAAACTCAGCGTGGTTTCCGTCGACGAAACCTCCGGGCAGCTGGTTCTCGCCTCGGCCTCCGGCGAGACGCTGCGCTTCCAGTACGATCCCGCCTCGCTGCCGGAATTCGTGAGGCATCTGGATACAGGATCTCACGTCGACGTCCTGCACGGCGGCGGGGGGAGCGCTTTTCCGCCGGGTTTCAAGGGCAAAGGGGTCTCTCGACCGCTGTCGGAGGATTCCCAAGCGGCTCTCCCGGACCCCGCCGGTTGGACCGCCTTCTCGGAAGGCCTGGCTCGAAACGAGATTCCGCTCCCCCTTCTCGCGCCCCAGGTCGAAGAGATCAATCTCTTCGTCGGAGCGCAGGACAAGATCCATCCCCAGGCCGGCCTCGGTGTGGTGGTGGACGATGGCGCCAATCGAGTCCAGACGTCTTTTTGGGGAAAATTGCGCCGCGAGGGGGACCGTTGGCTTTATTACCCAGCCGAACTCCCCGAGGCCCACGAGGTTCGGGATGCCTTCTTCAGCCCCAAGGCGCCGCGTCCCGACGGTTGGATCGAGATGGGGGAGGGCGACCGCTTCTCGGTGGGATTCGCCGACTTTCAAATTCGGGACGGCGTCCCGGTATTGACGGAGGAAGTTGTCGGCCTCAGTGCGAGACTGGGGTTGCACCTGCCCACAGACATCGATGCGGCCGCCCGCGGCGCCGCGGTGGATTTCGTCGAACCGCTCTTTACCCACGGCGACCAGGATCCGCAGATGAAGATCGTCGCGGGCAACGTCGATTTCGCGTGGCGCGTCCCGGTGGCCCATTTTCCCGCCGACGCGAATCGCGGCGCCATCGCGATCGCCACGACCCAGGGCAAGGGCTACTCCCGTCCCAACGAGGACGCGGTGATGACCGTGCGCGGCCCCGCCGGCGAGACCGTCTTGCTCGACGTCGACGGCATGGGCGGACACGGCAACGGCGACGCGGCGGCGCTTTTGGTCACCGAGGCCTTTGCGACCGAGATCCCGCGTAGCGGGGATTCGGATCGGGCCTGGCAATTGGCCAACGCGGCGGTGCGGCGCTTCAACGGGGCGATGGAGGAGGGCTTGGGCCGCGAGGGCGCCATGGCCGCGGCGCGGCAGCTGATCGCCGACCCGGCCACGCAGCTCGACGGCAAAATGGGGTCGGGATCGGGCGCCGTCGCCGTGCAGCTCAGGATCGAGCCGCCCAAGCAGGCCGGCGATCCCCACGTCGCGAAATTTTCTTGGATCGGAGACGCCCGCGGCGCGATCTTGCGCCGGGACGCCCAGGGCGCTTGGCAATGGGTCTACCGCACCGTCGACGAGGGTCTCCCCAACCAACCCGGGAAGGTGGAGCCTGGACGGGATTACGATTGGGGAGGCGGACGGCGCACCCTGGCGATGTCGACGCATCCCCAAGCCAATGTAGTCACCAACTCGCTGGGCGGCGAGTCCTCTGCTCGGCCCAAGGGAACCCAGGACGGGGAGGTCCCCAATCCCGCCGATCCCACCGGCACCAGCCCGGCGGGCGAGATCTTCTCGCGGGGGATCGCCCTGCGCGACGGCGACATGGCGCTGCTGGGCTCGGACGGGTTTTGGGAAAACTTCGGATCGACCAAGGTCGTCCTCGAATTGATCCGGGGCGCGCGGAACTCGGAGGAGGCCGTTCAAATCCTCACCGCGGAGACCCATTACCGGATGGAAGTCCTGTCCCAGGCGCGTGCTGGAGCGCTCCCCGAGGCGATCCCCGGCTTGTATCGCTTCGACCGCCCGGAGGGAATTCTTTATACGGACGCCCAAGGGCAGGTGCGGCACGCGACCACGATGTACATCGACGTCGGAGGCCGGGTCTACGATTCGCCCGACGCGGCGCTGCCGGTGGATCATTACAAGACCGACAATTTCAGCCTGATCGGCTACAGCCACGATCCGCTTCGCCCGTCGGACGGCCCGGCAGGTCGCGGCGGCATCGATCCGCGGGATGCCGGCGGGGTGGGTAGCGGCGGCCGGCCGTCGCACCTCGCGCCGCCCGCGATGCCGCCGGCGCCCAGTCGCGAGCTCGTCGATTTTTCCAAGAGGATGGACGATCGCCGTTCGGCGATGTTGCGGAAGCTCTCCGACGCCGGCGAGGTGCAGGGCTCCGCGAAGCGATTCTCGACCGTCGAAATCCAGGAGCTCGCTTGGCTGGTGACGGAGCGGGGCATGGACCCGCAGAAGTTGCCGCGCCAGGTCCGCGAGGCGATCGAGGAATATATGGTGGCCTTCGTCGCCGAATACGGCCGCCTCTATCCCGAGGAATTGGAGCGCAAGACCAATCCCTTCACCGGCGAGGCCCTCCAGAGGCCCAACCCCAAGCGGTCGGGCGCCTTGATCCCGGTCTACGACGCTCAGTACCGCTACCTGCGCTCGCTCGTGAATCGGGACCTAGGAAAACCCTTGTTCGGCGAGCCCAGCCCGCGGGAGCGGGAGGCGCTGGTGAATTTCGTGGCTCGAGGGATGGGACTAAAGGTCGTCGATTTCGCCGAGGCTCAGAAAGTTCTCCGCGAGGAAATCCTGGCGCGGACCCCGCGCGCCGAGCAGGCCCTGCGCGCGGCGGACCCCAACTTGAAGTATTACGCCCTGCTGAGCCTGCGGGGAGATCAGACCTACCTGCCCTTGGCGGACGGCGCTCAGGGGCTGAATCTGGTGCGTTTTCTCGGAAAGATCGGCTTCGACCAAGAGGTCGGGGTCACCGTCGTGAGGAACGGCGACGCGCCGGAATACCGGTTTCTGATCGGCGGATGGGACCACGTGCTGCTGCAGAAACCCGGCGAGAGATTTTTGATCCACAGCCACACCAAGTATTTCCTGAATCCGAAATCCCAGGTGATGAACAAGGGCGAGGTCACGATGGCCTCGGAGGCGGGAAAGGAGCACCGCATGTCGGCCGCCGTGCTATTTTCCACGACCGACTTGGCGGGCATGGCGGGCGAGGCTTTGCAGGCCGCGCGGGAAGGCAGGGCGGTGCCGCTGCTTTACGACCCGGCCACGCGGGTATTTCGTAATTACGTGCAGCATCCCTACGGCATGTCCGCGGCGGAGGTCCATGTCGACGCCTCCGGCAAGGTGGACGGCGTCGTCATCCGCTATGCCTTCGACGACAAGGCCGGCCTGAATCACGATCGTCTGCCCGGCCACAAGCAAGAGCTGACCGACTTTTTAAAAAAATACCTGCCCGACGCCAAGGTGCAAATCCAGGAAGTGTCGATGAGCGAGCTGGAGCGCGGTCTGCCTTCGCCTTGAAAAAATATCGTCCGTACGAATGGTGGGCCTCGGGTCCGGCGCCCTTTTTCCCGCGGCGCTAATCGAGGGCCTTGGCCTCGTTCTCCGCCGCGAAATACTGCTGGTCGGCCAAGTTGCGCAGGTAAGTGACCGGCGTCAGGCCGAGGCGGCGGGAGACCTCCAGGTAATCCTGGTCGCTGTGCTTGACGCGCCAGCGCAGCTCTTCGAGCGAGGCCATCGCCTCCGAGACGAGGCGGTCCGCGCGGCTGATGCCGGCGAGCTGGATGGGCCGAGACCCCGCCTCGTCTCCGAAAAAATGCCCGCGGAAGTGCCGGAGGTGCTCGGCCTCGTGCACGAGGAAGCGCACCCGGTTGCGGATCTCGTTGAAGGCCAGGTCGAGGCCCCGCGCCGTGCCCAAGTCCAACGGCGGAAGCTCGGGGATGAGGATGCGGTCGCGTTCGCCCTGGCGCTTGGCGAGCAGGGTCAGGGCTAGGCTGCGCCCTTGGGTCAGTCCCCAGTGCCGGTCGATTTCTTGGAATCTCGCCATCGGCACGATCTCGACGGAGACCGAGGCGTCCTGCAGCAGGCGGATCTGGGCCTCGGCCAGGGGATTGCCTTGGCGGTCGGTGGGTTCGGGATGGCGGCTCGGCTCGGAAGAGCGGAGGTATTGGCCCGTCCGGGGGTCCTTGACGAGGCGCCAGAAATCGAAGAGGTCGCCGACCTCCAAGGGCCGCCCGCGTTGGACGAATTCCCAAAAGGCCTCCACCAACCGGGCCTTGCCGACCTCGGTGAGCCGAGGCTCGGCGAGGTGGGGTCCGATGTCTTGGAAGACCGACACCAGCTTGCGGGCCAGGCGCAGGTCGTTCAGATAGCCGGTATGCTCTGAGCCCGTCAGCTGGTAGGCGATGCCCTCGGCGGGGACGCCGGCGCGGCGGAGGGCCTCGATCCGCAAGTGGGTGAGGTCCGGAGCGGGGTCGGTGGCGAGCTCCGCGAGCTTGGCGGGGACGTCGCGCATCGCGAAGATGTCGTGCAGACGCTGTAGGACCACGCTGCCCATCGGGTGGGCGCGGGCGTAGTCGAGGGCCGCGTCGACGTCGACGGCCAGATAAAATCCCTTCGCGCGGCCCTCCCCGAAGGTTCGGATGATTTCGGAGGCGAGTTGCGTCCGTCCCCGGGAGCGGAGATAGGCGAAGTTCAGCAGCATCTCCCAATCTTTGTGCCGATAGCCGTCCCAGTGGAGGGTCGCCTCGTCGCGGTGCCGCGTCCAAAACGATTCGGGAAAGACGGCCTGAGCGGGCACCGCCCAATTTTCGTCGTAGGGCAGGCGGAGGATCAAGTCGTGCTGGGCCCTGCGGTCGAAGCCACCCTCGAGGGTCCGGAAGATCTTTTGAAAACTCTGCAGGCGGGTGGGGCGGTGGTCCTCGGCGGCGGCGCTGCCGATTTGGAGCTGGAGCAGGGCGTAGTCGAAGCTGCCGGTGCTGCGGCGCAGGGCGTTGGCGATGAAGACGTCCTCGATGGCCAGGACCGTGTAGAGCTGTTCTTTGCTGCCGCGGTTGGGGGCGTAGAACAGGGCGTCCAGCAGGCGCTCGTGGAAATTCGGCAGGCTGCAGGGGATGCGGCAGGCGGCGCGCAGGATCTCGCTCGAGTAATATCCCTCGGCGGTGGGGGGGAAGACCCGAAGGTACTTTTCCTCCAGCTCGCGGATCCGCGTTGGCGGCGGGGTGGACTCGCGGCCCACCATGAAGGAGAGGCCGGACAGCTTTTCCGCCACGGCGAGAGGCGGCGCCGGGACGGGGACGGGGCCGGCGAGGGCGAAGGCCGTCTTCGGCCGCGGGGCCGGCGGCAAGGGGCCTTGCTGCGCGCGCAGCTCGAGGCCCGCCTCGAAGCTTCGCCACGATCGCCCCATCAGCCCTCGGCTCAGGGCGCCCGCGACTTGCAACTGAAAGAAGGTGCCCAAGTCCTCGGCGAGTCCGGCGCCGGGCGCTCGGTTCGGGCGCAGCCCCGCGGCGATCTCGAGGCGATGGCCGAGGGCGATGCCCCCGAAGAGCGCGACCTGTGGCAGGAGACCCGCCGAAAGACGCGCGGCCGCATGGTCCGAGGGCAGGCGGCGGCCGGCGGAGGCGGCGAGGGCGCCCGTGCGCTTGAGGCTGCCCAAAAATAAAGCGGCCGCGCCCAATTCCTGAGGGAGCGGCGCGAAACCTCCTTCGGGCACTTGCCGGAGCAGGATTCGGCCGGCCCGGGTCCCGAAGGTGAAGGCGGGGACCTCCACGCTCAAGCCCGCGAGCGAGGCCCAGAGCCGCGCCAACGGCACGCCCGAGAGACGGCCGAGCGCGGCCAGGCGCACCCAGCGGTAAACGCCGCCCGCGAGACCCATCGCGATCAAGGAGGAGGGGTCTAAGACGTGCTCGGTGAAATGTCGGAATTGCGACTCCAACCGATCGGAAAATTTTCCGCCGCCGGACAATAGCTCCAGCGCTCCTCCCGCCCGCGCGGCGAGCGGGGCGGGGGCGGCCGTTTGGATTTGGGAGTAGAGGAGGGCGGCCAATTCCGGACGGCGCTTTTCTTCGAGCTCGCGGGCGAGCTCGATCAGGCCGGCGGCGCGAAGGGAGGCGTCCGATTCGCCTTGGAGGCCTCGGAACTTGGCCGCGGCCCAGCGCAAGCCTGGGGACTGCAGGCGCGAGAGAAATCCCGCCTCCCAGGATAGTGGATCCTCGAAATTTTTTGGCGTTCCGTGCCCCCTCGATGCGCGGATGGGGTGAAGCCGAGCCCCGGTCCAAAAAGTCAAGGTTGTGCCCTCCGCCGCTCCTTCCTCAAGCTGGTTGAAACCCCGTGGGACTTGACGAAGCCCGGACGGGCCCCTGCGATCTTCGCCGCATGGGACGCGCGCGTGATTTTTCACCAGCCTTCCAGGAGGAGCGTGCGAAAACCTGAATGACTGTGCTTAGATAGGTGACAGATTTTCGTGGCCCCCGAAAAAAAGTTGTGTAAAAATCGCCGCCTTCATGTTCGCCGCCCTGCGAAAATCCCTCCTGGCCTTTTGCCTGGGGGCCTTGACCTTCACTCCCTGGGAGATCCTGATGGCCCGGCTCGAGATCGTCCAGTACGCCCGGCCCGAATTCATGGGGATCTCATGGTGGTCGCCGGTGGGCTTCGGGGTGGGGACGGCCTTCGCGATCCTTCTCTTCGTCACCCTCGACCGCATGTTGCACTTCCAGATCGACTACCAGGGAGGAAAGCTCGTCTTGGAGTACCTGCTGCTCGCCATGGTCTACACCTTGATCCTCCTGTTCCGCGGCTCCCCATATCTATTGTCCTTGGGGCTGCTCCTGCTGATGGTCCTGCGCCTGATCTTCTTCCATCAGTCCTGGGACGTCTTGACCTTCCTGATCGGGGCCTGCGTGGGGCCGACGCTCGAGCTGGTTCTCACCAACCTCAATCTTTATTTCTTTACCGAACCGGATTTTTTGGGCATGCCCTATTGGCTGCCGCTCCTTTGGGGGGCGGTGGCCTTGGCGCTGCGGCGTTTGAGTTGGATCATTTCCCCGCCGCCGGCGCCGGCAAACTTGTATTCCGTGAAACTTTGAAGAGGAGAGAGACCCCATGAAGCGAAAGAAATGGACCGCCGCGGCGGTGGCGACGGCGATGTTGGCGATGACGGCGGGAACGGCCGCGGCCGCGGACAAGGCGGCCGAAAGCGTCCCCAGCAAGGCGGCCGCAAAGCCCGCCCCCTACCAGACGACGGCCTCGGGATTGAAATACCGCGACAAAGAGGTGGGGAAGGGCGCCAAGCCGGCGCAGGGGCAGAGGATCAAGGTGCACTACACCGGGCGCCTCACGGATGGTACCGTTTTTGACAGCTCCATCTCACGCGGCCAGCCGATCGAATTCACCTTAGGCATCGGCCAGGTCATCAAGGGCTGGGACGAGGGCCTGTCCACTATGCGCGTCGGCGGCAAGCGCGAGCTGGTGATCCCGCCCGAGCTGGGCTACGGCGCCCCCGGACGGCCGCCGGTGATTCCGCCCAACGCGACCCTGATCTTCGACGTCGAACTCGTAGACGTCGCGGCGGCGACCCGTTAAAATACCCTCGGTATGGAGGAATCCCGATGATCGAAGAATACGGCACGCTCTCTGAAGAAGAACTGATCCAAGAGATCATGGCCGAGCTCGAAGAAAACGGCGAGATCGATCCGAGCGACCTCGACTTCAAATTCGAGGACGACAAGCTCAAGATCACCGGCACCCTCCAAAATGAGGATGAGCTGGAAGTGCTGATCGGCGTCCTCGAGGATTACGTCGACCCTAAAGATTACCAATGCGACGTAGAGCTGATGGAAGAAGGGGTCGATTCCTCCCTGGTCCGGGAGCGCCGCGCCTCCCGCGAGGCCGAGGACGAGGACTATGAGGAAGAGGAAGAAGACGAAGACTTCGACGACGACGGCCTCGAGGAGGTCGACGAGGACGAAATGGACTTCGACGAGGACATGGATGAAGAAGAGGATGATGAGGGCGGCGACGATAAATGGTGATGGCCTTGGGATAAATATTACTTAACATAATGCATCTTATAAGTTTAACGGATAGAAAAGCGCGCCTGCTTGGACCTTGTTTTTAAGGTCGAAAAACGCTAAATCCCCCGGCCATGTCGACCTCCCCGAAAGCCCAGCCTCGGCCCCTCGGCCCCGCGGCCGAACCCTCGCTCCGCGAATCCCTGGACAGCTCGATCCAACGCGCCCAGCAGCTCCTGCTGCGGCACCAATTCCCCGAAGGTTTTTGGTGGTACACGCTCGAGGCCAACGAGACCATTGGCGCCGAATACCTCTTTTTACGGGAATTTTTAGGCATCCCCGATCCCCAGCTCAGCCGCGCCCTTTGCCAAAGGATGCTCAGCCAGCAGCGCGCCGACGGCTCCTGGGCCATCTACTATAACGGTCCCGGCGACCTCAGCACGACGGTGGAATGTTATTGGGCCCTTAAGATGGCCGGCACGCCGGTCGACGACCCGGCCATGGTCCGGGCCCGCGGTTTTATCCGGTCCCACGGCGGTCCCACCAAGGTTCGCGTCTTCACCAAGATCCACCTGGCGATGTTCGGACTGGCGCCATGGTCCGCCGCCCCGGCCATGCCCTATATCTTCATGATGCTGCCGCGCTGGGCCCCCATCAATATCTACGAGTTCAGCTCTTGGGCCCGGGCCTGCATCGTCCCGCTGCTCATCGTCCTCAATGAAAAACCTGTACATAAGCTATCGATCGACCTGGAGGAGCTCTATCCCGAGGCCCCGGCCGATCGCGACTGGTCGGTCTCGTCCTCCGAGGGCGATTGGTTTTCGATAGGTAAAGTCTTTCTTTCTGTAGATAAGTTCTTGAAAAACATAGAAAAAATAAAAATCCCCCGCTTCAAACGCGGCTCAGCGGTTAAGCGTTGCTTGCGGTATATCCGAGAACATATTGAAAAAACAGAAGATATTTATCCGGCTATGGCCTACAGTGCCTTGGCCCTCAAGACCCTCGGCTATCCCAACGAGGACCCGACGATGCGTCAGTGCCTCAAGGGGCTGGCGGCCTTCCATCAGCTTTGCGACGGCGATCTCTTGCACATCCCCAAGCAGGTCGGCGCGGATTTGGACGGCGACCGGCGCTACCTCCACCAGCAGTGCTGCATCTCCCCCGTCTGGGATACCCCTTGGGCGGCGGTCAGCCTCTGCGATAGCGGCTTGAACCCCGAGCACCCCGCCTTACGCCGCGCGGCGGATTGGCTGGTGAGCAAGCAGATCACCGACGTCCGGGGCGACTGGGCGGTGAAGAAGCCCCGGCTGAAACCCGGCGGCTGGTCCTTCGAGTTCAAGAACGACTACTTCCCCGACGTCGACGACACCCTCGAGGTCTTGAGCCTCTTCCACAAGATCGGCTACCCCTCGGCCGAGATCAAACGCTCCTTCGACTTGGGGCTGGACTGGCTGCTCGGCATGCAGAGCAAGAACGGTGGCTGGGCCGCCTTCGACGTCGACAACGACCTGCACCTGGTCAACAAGATCCCCTTCTCCGACCACGGCGCCTGCCTGGACCCGCCGACGCCGGACATCACCGGGCGCATGCTGGAGTTCCTCGCCCTGATCGGTTGGGACCGCGAATCGCCGGTCGTGCAGCGGGCCTTGAAGTTCGTCTACCGAGAGCAGCTGGAGTGCGGGGCCTGGGAGGGCCGCTGGGGCGTGAATTACGTCTACGGCACCTGGTGCGTCCTGCAGGGCCTGGCCGCGATCGGCGAGGACTTGAGCGATCCGCGCATCCAGAAGGCGGTCACCTGGCTGAAGCGGGTACAGCTGCACGACGGCGGTTGGGGCGAGTCCTGCGCGGGCTACGCCGAGGACCGCTTTGTCTCCCTCCCCTATTCCGTGCCCTCGCAGACGGCCTGGGCCTTGATGGGCCTGATCGCCGCCGGCGAGGCCGATTCGCCGATCGTCGAGCGCGGGATCGAATTCCTGATCCGCCGGCAGAACGACCACGGTTGCTGGGACGAGCGCGAGTACACCGGGACGGGATTTCCGGGGCACTTCTACATCCGTTACCACGGTTACCGGCATTATTTTCCGTTGCTGGCCTTGGGGAGATACCGCCGCGCGAGGCCGAAATAAGACCTAGGGTCGTCTCGGCGCAACCTTCGACGGTTTTTTCGACAGCTTGTTAGAACTCGTCTTCGGGCGTGAAGTCGCCGTCGAGGATCTCGCCGTCGTTGCCCTCTTTCCGGAAATGCACCTCGCCCTGATACAGCTCGGCCACGCGCTGCTGCACGTCGTCGATCTGCGACTTGGGCGTCGAGGTGCCGGCGCCGATGCCCAGGTGGCGGATGCCCTGCAGCCACTCGGCCTGCAATAGGTCCGGCGAATCGATATGGTAGGTCTTTTCGGGGAGATACTTCTTGGCCAGATTGGCCAAATTGGTCGTGTTGCTGGAGTTGAAGCCGCCGACGATCAGGATGGCGTCGACCCACTGGGCCAGGTCTTCGACCGCCTCCTGCTGGTTTTTCACCGGCTTGCAGCGCGTGTCGACCGCGCGCATGTTGGGGTACTTGGTGTCGCGGATGTACTTGACGATCTTCTCGAACTTCTCCTTCGTGATCGTCGTCTGGCAGATCGCGATGGTCTTCTCGAGGCCGGCGGGCAGGCGGTCGACCTCTTCCTTGGAATATACGACGTGGATGTTGCCGCCGTAGCTGCGGCTGGCAATGATCTCGGCGTGGTTGGGGTTGCCGATCAGGATGATGTGAAAGCCTTGATCCTCGAAGGTGCGGATCTTTCGATAGACCCATTTCAGCAAGACCGGGCAGGTCGCGTCGTGAAACTGGATGCCCTTCTCCACCAGTGCCTCTTTCAATTCTTTGGGATAGCCGTGGGCGGTGATGACGACCTCTTTCACCCCGTCGTGGATCAGGTTGTCGAGCTCTTGGTAGCGCTCGAGGATGGGGATGCCCTTTTGGGCCAGGTCGTTGACGATCTGGGGGTTGTGGACGATGGGCCCCAGGATGGGCTTGCGGTGGGTCTCGGCCAGCTCGATGGCGGCCTCGACGCCGAAGCAGGTGCCGGCGCTTCTTGCGACGATGACTTCCAGGGGCGGGAGGGCTTGCGTTGCGTTTTCTTGCATATTTTTGGGACTTTTGCGGCTTTTCTCGCGAATGTCAAGGCGTTGCGTGGGTTTCTTTCTGCAATATATTGTTCGTTGAGTATGGTGGTTTGCCGCGTCCGCCCCGAGCCGCGGAGGATGTGCCCCGTCGCGACACGGCTTGGCCCCCTCAGGCCGGGGGCCAAGCCTCCGCGAAAAAGTCGAAATTATATAGGCCTTAAGGTGTTCGACTTTTTCGAGGGTCGCGAGCAGGGGCACATCCTCCGCGGCTCGGGGCTCGTGCTAGATGCCTTCGGGAAAAAATGAAATGTGACGAAGGTCGAGCGCCGTAATTCTGAGAGTGAAAATTTTACTGATTGAGTATTGTGGAGCATGCTCCGTACGAAATGGCGCGATACAAATCTCATTTTTCGATACCGGTTTCGATACCGGCACGAGCCCCTAGCCGGGGGCGACATGTCCCCAAGCGGGACCCTCTGAAAAGCCGATCACCTTGAGGCATCCAATAATATCGGCTTTTCAGCGGA
>SZOV01000012.1 GCA_030263375.1 Deltaproteobacteria bacterium PRO3 | reverse complement strand
GGTGACGGGCTACGGGGAGGCGAACCCCTTGGTCCCGAACAAGGACGAGCCCAGCCGCGAGCAAAACCGCCGCGTTCAGATCTTCGTCGAGGCGGTGCAAAAATAATAAAGCGCCGGAGCCTGGCTTCGCGTTCCGGGAGAAGCGATAATTATTGATTTGTCTGTCAGCCGAGGCTCAAACGGAACCCCGTTCGGGCCTCGGTTTTTTATTAATGATTTCAATGGTTTATATTTACAGTCTCCAAAATCCCTTTGACTTGCTCGACGCCTTGGTCTCAAGTCGTGAGGACAACCAGGGGTGGGCTGTCGAGGAGGAGACATCATGCGACTTTGGATCGTTCTTGCGGCGGTATTCCTGCCGAGCTGGCTTTCGGCGCAGACGCTTTTTCAAAACACCAACTTAGCCTGCGAAAACGAGCCGGTGCTTTGCGCCACCGACGGCTGCAATTTCCCCGACGCCAATACCCTGTCCTGCCGCAACATCCAGCGAGATGGAACCTTTTTGGGAAGCGATTTCAACGGCGATGGCTTCGCCGATTGCGTGGCGATGCGCGAGAACAGCTTCGACACCCAGACGCCTGAGCTCTTGGCCAGCGTCCTGATCAACCGTGGGGCCGCTGCGGTCGCCTGCTCGCCCGGCCCCGGGGATCAATTCAACGCCTCTTTGGATTACGGCCTGAGCGGACTGGGCACCTCGGATAATTTCAGCAACGTTCTCTCCGGGGACCTCGACGGGGGCAATTCCGACTTCCTCGGGATCTCGGTGGAGGGATTCAGTACGACCTTCGCCCAGGCCATGAATCCCGGCTCGGGTTTCGGTGCGGACGGGACCACGCTCACCACACTGGACGCGGCCGGGGATGTCGCGGGCAACAATCAGCAGGGATTTTCCACCTTCTTCGGGGCCCGCAAGGCCGCCCTGTTCGACTGCGACGGTATCAACGGCCTGGACGCCGTCCATGTGGTTACCGAATCCAGTCCCGGCCCACTTTCCTTCCAGCTCAACATCCTACGCAACAATGGAAGCGGTCTGCAGAACGTGCTGGCGGCGGATTCCTTCGACACCAACGTCGCAGCCAATTTCGAGGACAACGCGGGCCTGACCGTCGGCGATTTCAACGGCGACGGGAATCTGGACGTAGCGGCCTTCTTCGATACCCGCAGCGACGGGACCCCAGTCCTGCAGGTCGTGACGGTCTGCTTTAACGACAGAAATTGCAATCTTGCCTGTCCCGCGAGCCCCAGCATCAATCTGTTTGATGCCCATCCCGGCCAGGACCCCTCGCCCGGTTCGATCGAGGCCGGGGATTTCGACGGCGACGGCGACGTGGATTTGGTTCTCACCGAGTCGGGGCTCAGCGCGACCGATCCCGTTCCCACCCCGGAGCCGCCGGGGCTTCAGTATTACGACAACGATGGGGCCGGAAACTTCGCGGTGGGGGATTTCGTTCCGCTGCCGCTCGGCACTCTCACGCCTCGGGTGTTGACGACCGGTTGCTATAACAACGACAACGTCACCGACGTCGCGGTCACCTTGGAGGACGCGGAATTCCCCGTGAATCTCGTCGTAGCCGTGACTTCAGCTGCGAGTGGTGCTCTGAATCCGCCTACCGGTTTGGCCGGCCCTTCCAGCCAGATGCGCAGCATCGACACGGCGGACTTCGACAACGCGGGCGGCGATGATATCATGGTTCTGGCGAACAACGGGGTCGGGGATCGGGCCGCCTTCGTCTTTTTAAACGGCCTAGAAACGATCAGCGCCATCGCCGGCGCCGACCAAAGCGGCGATCCAAACCAGGCGATCGCCGTGACCGGGGCCTCCTGCTCCCTTTCTCCCGAGATCGCCGATCCCTTCGCCGACCCGGCCCGCTTCGCGGTGCAGTGGGCGGTGACCGCCGCGCCGGCGGGGGCTTCTTCCGCCTTGAGCGGAGCCGGCACCTTGACGCCGACCTTCACCGGGGATCTCCCGGGCGTCTACACCTTGCAGCTGGAGTGCCGGACGCGCTGCACCTCGACCGCCGTCGACGTGAAAAACGTGACTTTGGCCGGCGCGGCTCCTACGCCCACGCCCTTGCCGACCGCCACGCCGGCGCCCCTTCTGGAAACGCAGGGCGGCTGTCTGGCCAGCCTGGCGTCCGCCGCTCCCGGAACCGGGGCCGCCCTTTGGAGCTTGGGGCTCCTGGGGTTGCTGCCGGCGATCTACGGATATGCGCGGCGCCGCCGCAACTAAGGGCGGGGTTTACTTCAAGAGCAGGACGAGCAGACCCGCGATCGCCGCGATGCCGACGAGAATGCCGGCGGCGATCATCAGCTTCTCCGCGGTGGAGAAACCCGGTTTGGCCGGCGCCGCGGCGGCTGTGGGAGCAGCCGGGGGGGCCTGTTGGGCGGGGGGCGGAGCGGCCTCGGGCGGCGGTGCCTCCGCGGCACGTTTTTCTTCTTCCTCGGCCTTCTCTTTTTCGAGGGCCTCTTGCACCGCCTTGGCCTCGGCCTCGCGGCGGGCCGTTTCCTTATCCTCCGCCTCCTTGGCCAGGCGCTCTTCCTCGAGCTGCTTTTGCGCGAGCCGCTCGGCTTCGCGCATCGCGGCCTCTTTCTTCTTCTTGGAGATCTCTTGGCTGATGACCTCGAGGTTGACGTCCTTGGGGTTGCGGTAGAGCAGCTTGACCGTGCCCAGCATGACCTTGTCGCCGTCGCGCAGCAGCTTCTCCTCGACGCGGTCGTTGTTGACGAAGGTGCCGTTCTTGCTTTGCAGGTCGACGATGACGATGCCGCCCCACTTGCGCTCGAGCTTGGCGTGCAGGCGGCTGATGACGTTCTCGTCGATAGTGAGGTCGGCGGCCCCGTCGCGGCCGATGACCACCTCCTGCTTCGAATCGGGGATCAGCAATTTCTTGCCCACCGCCACGCCGTTCAGCACCTCGACGCTGGGGGTGTCGTCGGCGTCGAGGGTCTTGAGCATCTTCTTGATCAGCTTGATCTCGAGGATGTCAGTGTCCGTGTCTTCCTCGACGGCGTGCTCGGGCCCGTCCTCGGCCAACAGGAAGCGGATCTCGTAGTCCTCGATGCGGATCACGTCGCCGGAGCGCAGCAGGTTTTTCTCGAGCGGCCGGATCTTCTGGTTGTTGAGGAAGGTGCCGTTGCCGCTCTTCAGGTCGCTGAGGTAGTAGTCCTGCGCCTCGCGGACGATCTCGGCGTGGCGGCGCGAGATGGACTTGATCGGCAGCTCGACGTCGCAGGTGTTGGTGCGCCCGAAGACGATGGTGTCCTGGGGCAGGGTGTATTCCTGCTCCTCCTGCGTCTTGAGATTGTGGACGATGAGCTTGGGCATGGGCCGGGTCGAGTTTACTTGCACTTGCCGTTTTCGGCGATGATTTTTTGCGCGGCGTCGATGGAGGCCTGCAGGTCCTTGGGCGCCACCTTCGTGAAGCGGCAGAGGTAGTTGACCGCCGAGGCGACGTCGCCGCCCTGCAGCTTGATGGCCCCGATGCCGAAGAGGGCGCGGGGGTAGTTGGGGTCGATGGCCAGGGTCTTGTTGTACCACTCGGAGGCGCTGGTCAAGTCGCCGAGCCGCAGGTAGGCGTAACCCAAATTATAGGTCGCGTCGGCGTAGTTGGGGACCTGCTGGATCAGGGATTGGTAGTAATTGATACTTTCTTGGTAGAGGCCCCGCGCGGCGTCGAGGCCGTTGCGGGCCCGGGCGTCCTCGGCCTGGCTGAACTTGGCGTAGGCCAGGTTGAAGAGGATCTTGGGGTTGTTGGGGTTGGCCTGGCGGGCGAGGGCCAGCTCGCGCTCGGCCAGGACGTAGTTTTTCTCCTGGATGTAATACAGGCCCATGTTCAGGTGGGCGTCGACGTTGTTGGGGTTGGCTTCCATCGCCTTGTTGAAGGCGAATTGGGCGCGGTTGTTGTCGCCCTGGGCCAGGTAAAGGGTGCCCAGTTCGCGCCAGACCTCGGAGGCCGAGGGCTGGATCTCGAGGGCGACCTTGTAGCGGATCATGGCCTCTTCGTTCTTGCCCTGAGCCTTGTACATGTTGCCCAGCTCGAAGTTGGCCAGGTAGTGACGGGAGTTGGCCTCGGTGGCCAGGCGGAAGGCCTGCTCGCCCTCTTTGTAATATTGGGGATTGCCGGTCTTTCGGGCCAGCTCGCGGAGGATGATGCCCTTGTTGTAATAGCCGTCCGCGAACTTTTTGTCCTCTTTGATGGACTTGTTGGCCCACTTCAAGGCCTCTTCGTAGTTGTTTTGCGTATAGTAGAGCGTCGCCAGGTGGTTGTAGGGCGCCGGGTACTTCGAGTCGATCTTGATGCTGCGCAGGAAGGAATCCCGCGCCTGGTCGAAGTCTTTGAGATGGAGATAGGCCAGGCCCATGTTGTTCCAAGCTTCGGTGTACTCCGGGGAGATCTCGGTGGCGGTCTTGAACTCGAAGAGGGCCTTCTTGGGGTCGCCGGCATTGAGGTAGCTCACGCCCTGGTTGTTATGGAAGACGGCCTGGTCGAGGGGGCGTACCACATAACGCGATGTGGCAATCTGTGGAAAAAAAAGGATGAGTGCTGTCAACGTCACAGTTAGAATCTTCGATAAGGTGCTCACGTGTAAACTCCCATCCTGGTATACGCCCCGAGCGGCTCTAGGATTGTAGTTTATTTCTTTGCAATATCAAGATTTTATGCTACCCGCCGCAATTCAGAGGGGTAGGGCGGCCGCCAAGGCCGCAGACCGATAAGGGATTCCATGACAGGTCCTTCCAAAACCGGAGCCGAAGAAAATACCTTCATCAAGGCCTATGAAGAGTTGGAGCAAGCCTCCAAGGGCCCGGTGCGCGGTCCGGAGGCCTTTCCCCTGCTCGAGATCGTCCATGGACCCAAGCAGGGCGCCTGGTTCACGGTCGCCTACCAAAAAGAGCTCACCCTGGGCCGGGCGGCCACCAACAGCATCATCCTCGAGGACAACAGCGTCTCGCGCTCCCATGCGGTCATCCAGGCGGCGGGTAACAACACCTACACGGTGCGCGACATCGGCTCCCGCAACGGCACCTTTCTCAACGAAAAGAAGATCCAAGGCGAGATGCCGATCAAGCACCTCGACACGATCAAAGTCGGGATCTACACGCTGCGGTTTTTGGAAGAGGCGACCGACGAGCCCTTCGAGCTTGAGGTCAAGGAAGAGTTCACGCCCCGGGTCGCGGAGTCCCAAGAAGAGGCGCCGCCTCCCGAGGCCGCCGCTCAGGGCGCCTTCGAGTCCGAGCCTGAACCGGAACCCGAAGCCGAACCCGTCGCCCCCCCGGCGAACGAAATCGAGCCCGCGATCGAAGAGAGGCTTCCGCAGGAAGTCCCGCCCCCCGTCGTTCCCGCCCAGGCCGCCGCGGGCGCCAAAGGCAAGTCGCGCGGCCTGCGCAACCTCCTCATTCTGCTCTTGGTCTTCGGCATCCTCGGCGGCGGTGCCTACGCCGCCCATCGCTTCGGGGCCTTAAACAAGCTCAAGGCCTACCTCGGCGCCGCCAAGACCAAGATTGCCGAGAAGCCCAAGACCGAAAAACCGAGCGGGGAGGCCCCCAAGGTGATCACCCCGCCCAAGGTTGAGACGCCTCCCGCGGGCCAGGCCATGCCGGTTTTCATCGAGGCCGACGCCAAGCCGGTTCCGGCCAAAATCTTCTACAAGGACAAAGAGCTCGGTCAGACGCCTTTCAAAATCAGCCTGCAGGTGCCGCTGGGCCAGCCGCAGGAGCTGACGGCGGAGTTTTTCCTCGAGGGCATCGGTGAGAAGTGGACCGAAAAGGCGACCTTCACCGCGCAAAAGCAGGACGAGGTCGTCCCGGTGAACATCGAGGCGAAGATCGGTCGCCTGAAAGTCGTCGCTCTGCCGAAAAACGGCGATCTCTACCTCGAAGGGAAGTTCCTGCCAAACCAGGCCGAGATGAAGCCGTTGAAGGTCAGCAACCTCTCCTTCGACGCGCCGGTGTATCTGCCCTTCGGAAAATACGTCGCCGAGGCGCGGATGCCCGAGACCCTGGACGGCAGCACCTCAACCGTCAACGCGGTCAAATACCGCCGCGAGTTCGAGCTCTCGCAGGCCGCGCCCGAGTTCACCATCGAGGCGAGCGACGAGGCCATCCGGACCTTCCCGGCCCAGATCAACACCAACCCGCCGGGGGCCGAGCTCTTCGTCGACGGCAAGAAGCTGGGCGAGACGCCCTTCAACGGCAATCTGCCTACCGGCCGCCACAAGTTGGTCCTGAAAAAAGAGGGCTTCAACGAGTTCGAGAAAGAGCTCAGCATCGAGCTCAACACGCCTTACACCGCCAACTTCAATCTCAACACCAGCCCGGCCGGCGAGTTCATCAACAAGGGACGGCAGCTCGTGAAGGTAGGGCAGTACAACGAGGCCATCGAGCAGTTGGCCGAGGCCCTGAAGCGCAATCCCGAGCCCACCGAGCTGGCGCAGGTGCACATGCTCTTGGGGCAGGCCTTCGTGAAGACCCAGACCTTCGACCAGGCGCTGGCTTACTTTCAGCGCGCCAAGGACAGCCCCGAGTACGCCAAGGCCGCCGAGTTGGGCATGGCCGAGGCCTATGCCGGCCTGGGGCAGAACGACAAGGCCCTGGTGGCCCTGATCAACATCGTCCTCAACACCAAGGACGAAAAGATCCGCAGCGACGCCGAGTCGGTCTATCACAAGATCTCGCCGATGAAGTCGGTCCTCTACGTCGCGACCGAGCCGCCGGGGGCCCAGATCAGCGTCAACGGCAACCCCATCGGCCAGGCCACCCCGGTCATCCTCTCCGATTTGCTGGTGGGTTCGTATCGGATCAGCATCCAGAAGGACGGTTTCAAGCCCTTCGAGAGCCGCGTGACTTTGCCGCTCTCCGCGATCAAGCCGATGATCGTTAAGCTCGAGCCGGTGCAATAATTCCGCAGGGCCGATAAATCGCCTTGACTTTCCCGGGTCCCGATCTTTTAATTTAATCTCATTTCCCTATTTTTTCGAGGACTTATGGCCAAGAACAACCAGGAAGAGACCCTCACCGCGGGCTATCCCCGCATCGAAAAGCTGATTGAGACCGAGGATTTTGACGCGGTGAACAAGAGCTTCGCCGCTTCTTTCGAAGAGTTGCAGAAGATCGCCAAGCAGAAGAGCGGCCTGGGCAAGGGCAAGGCCGCCAAAAAGGCGATGCGGGCCTACGAGCTGACGATGGATTTATTTAAAGAGCTCCTGAGGCTAAAATACCAAATGATGGAGGTCCTGAAGAAGGAGGGGGCGAAACCCTAGTTTCGCGAATTTGTGGGGCTTGCCGCAACTTTGCCCTCCGGCCCCCTCGATAATTGAGCTGTGAGATGGGAAAAGATGTTTTCCCAGGGGCTTTTGTAGGAGGAACCCAATGGCCGACCCAAATTATAATACTGTGCAAGGTTTGAATACGGTCAATACCCGTGAGCTTTTTCGGCAAAATGACGCCTTTACCAAGAATCACGGCGTGATCGGCAATGAAGGGTTTACGCGGGCCCTAGGCATCGCTCAAGACGTGATGTCCCTTGCCGGCCCCACGATCGGCGCCGCCGCCCCCTTCATGGGGATGAAAGGCGCGGCGATCACCGGTGCGGCGGTCTCGGCCTTTGCGGGCCCCGGCGGCCAGCTCGGGACCCCCGGTTTCGCCCCGATGGGCGGTCAAGTCGCCTACGGCACCGGTAAGGCCCTCAGCATGCCCGGTACGGCCCCCGGCTTTCCGGGTGCGGGCGGCGCGGGCGGCATGCCCGGCACGGCCCCCGGTTTTCCGGGTGCGGCCGGTGGCGCGGGAATGCCGATGGGCAGCTCGGCCAGCCAATTCGACGCCCAGATCAACGCGATGGCGACCCAGCAGGTCGAGATGCTCAGCCTGCAGGCCCGGGTGCAAAATATCTCGCAGGTCGGCCAGATGATGTCCAACATCGCGAAGACGGATTCCGACGCGAAACTCAACGCGATCCGTAATATCCGGGCGTAATCACGGGTAATTAAACGAAAAAAATGCTATAAAATTTTGGGTAAATGGTTATTCTACTAAAGATAGCCATTTACCCATTTTTTTATCGAGGTCCCTATGATCCAAGTCCCCAGCGAAGACCTGCGTATTTTGCTCGAATCCGGATACCTTTATCTGGGCATGCAGCGTTTTAAAGAGGCAAAGGAGGTCTTCGAGGGCGTCGTGGCCCTGGCCCCCAAGAGCGAGGTCCCGCTCGTCGCCTTGGGCAATGTCTATTGTGTCCAGGCCAAATTCGACCAGGCCATCAAGACCTACAAAGAAGCCCTCGAGGTCGATCCAAAGAGTGCCTTTGCGACGGCCTATCTGGGCGAGGCCCTCTTTTTCAAGGGGGAGAAGGACAAGGCGGTGGAGGTCCTGGAGAAGGCCTCCAAGATGGACCCCGACGGCAAGTCCGGCGACTTCGCCCGTTCCCTGTTGGATTTGATCAAGAAGGGCTTCACCCCCGCGGTGACCCCGCAAAAATAAGAGGTCCCATGAGACTGAAGAAGTACGCCATCCTGTTTTTCTCGCTGGTCTTTCTCGCCGGCTGCGGCCAGGAGACCCTGCAGCAGGGCCTCACCGAGCAGGATGCCACCGAGATTTTGGTGGTCCTCTACCAAAACGGGATCAACGCGACCAAGGTCCTCACCGAGTCCTCCGAAGGCGCGACCTACAGCGTCACCGTTCCGAAGGATTCCATCCAGAACGCCCGGCGCATCCTGGTCGAGAACAACCTGCCGAAAAAGAAAGAACTGGGCTCGGAAGGCATCTGCAAGGAAAAGGGCCTCATCCCCACGCCCGAAGAAGAAAAATGCCGCAAGCTGCTCGCGAAGAAGGGCGACATCATCAACTCGCTGCAGCGCGTGCCCGGCGTGATCGACGCCGACATTGTTCTCAATGTCCCCGAGATCAGCCCCTTCAACACCGAGACACAGAGCGAGGCGCGGCCCACGGCCAGCGCGGTGATCCGCGTCAAGAAGAGCCCCGACGGCTACGAGATCACCGAGGCGCGGATGCAGCAATTCATCTCCAAGTCGGTGGAAAAACTCGATCCCCGCGACGTTTCCGTCATCATCAGCTATGTCCAACCTCCGCAGGAAGTCTTGGCCAAGGGCCCGCAGGCTTCGGGAACTGAGACCGCCGCGGCCGCCGGCAACGTCAAGCTGGCGACCATCGCCGGTCTAGTCATGAAGGCCGAATCGGTCCAGCGCTTCAAGATCTTCGCGGTCGTGATGTTGGTCTTGCTCTTGGGCGTCTCCGCCGCCCTGATCGTCAACGTGATCAAACTGACGCGGATGCGCCAAGAACTCAAGGTCTCCAAGTTGAGCAGCGGCCTGGCCGAGGTGCAGGGCGCGGCCGCGCCCCCGCTACTCGAAGGCGGCGCCGGAGCCCAGGCCCAGCTTGGGGCTGGAGAAAAAGCGGCAACTGCGCCAAAATAGCGAATATTAATATGAAAAGAATTCCATTTTCCCGACGAAACTTTGGGGGAGGCCTTCCCCGATAAATGCTCTGAAGTGATCGTTGGCTTTTTGGGAGTTTGTAATGGAATTTCAAACAATTAACCCCGCGCAAATCAGCATGGACCTGACCAGTCGGCCCATCATCAACACCAACAATACCCGGTTGGTGCAGGGCGGGAGCCTGCTGGACAAGCCGACCTTCGGCGAAAAGTTCATGATGGGGCTCAAGAAGTTCGGTTCCATCTTCGCCAGCATCGGGTCGAGCATCCTCCGTTTCATGCCCTTTCCCGGCGCCCAGGTGGCCGCCGCGGGGCTCTACGGCATCGGCCAGGTGGCCCAGCGCAGCTACGAAAACCAGGTGATGAAGCGCATGAACAACCTCGCCCTCGACGAGGCCGCCGCGCAGACCAGTTTTTCGACGATTACTCCCGGATTTGGAATGTTTGGGTCCCCGACCGACGTCGCGTCGGCGGTCCCGGTCAGCAGTTTCGACCAGCAAAAGTTAGACACCGTACTGACCCGCGAGGCTGCCGCCCGCGCAAGCATTTCGGCGATGTAAGCCGATCGGCCGCCAGGGCTCGGGACAAAAAAAGACAAAAGGGAAAAACGATGAGCGACTCGGTTAGCCGCATTCCCGATGGCAAGGCCGCAGCAGTCAACACCCAGCCTGCGTCGAAAGAAGATTCCTCCCTCAAACTAGTCATCGACAACGTCACCGAGTACCAGAAGGTCGAGCAATCGCTGGGCGGCCTGCGTGCCCTGCAGAGCCCCTTGGACCGGGTGGCCCGCGAGCGGGTCTTCGATGCTATCGTCCGGAAAACATTGGATAATCCGGACCACCCCTATTACTCCTTGGTCGATTCCGGCACCCGCAAGGAGATGATCCAGCGCATCACCGCCCTCTTGGACTCCTCCCACTACCTGACCCAAACCAAGCGCCAGGCCTAGGGATTCATTGGGGGCTTAAGTCCCCAGTTCTGGGAAATCCGAGCACCACTTGTGCACTTTTTACGGGGTGTAGGGGAGGGGTATTGCTGGATGTTATCGAGTTCCTGCCTAAAAAGTTGTTATAAATCCATGCCTTAATTTTTTTATTCCCCTACATTTTTTTAGCAACTCGCTGGCGGGCTTCTTGCATATTTACCCGCTCAAGGAAATTGGGTTGTCAGGCACACATTCATTGACTAAGGGGAAAAACGCATGAGTCGGACAGCTACGCAACGGGCCGTTAAGAAAAATCCAGTCAATCCTGTCACCGTTAACGCAGCGCAAGAAGATTTAAGCGGCCGCGACAGCCTGATCGAACAATACCTGCCTTATGCCACCTCGATAGCCAACAAGGTGGCCCAAACCCTCAGCAACGACGCCGACATCGAAGAGATCATCTGCAACGCCCGCCTGGGCCTGCTGGAGGCCGCCAAGCGCTTCGACCCCAAGTTCAACGTCGATTTCAAAACCTTCGCCTATTACCGGATCAAGGGCGCCATTTACGACGGCCTGCGCAAGACCGGCTGGATCCCGCGTTCGCTGTACTCCAAGATCAAGTTCGAGCAGGCCGCCAACGAATACCTCCAGACCATGGCCGACAAGAGCGCCACGACCAAGCTGAGCGCCGACGAAGAGATCGGCGAGCTCTACGACACGGTCAACTCGCTGGCCTCCATCTACATCATCAGCATCGACGCCAGCGAAGAGACGATGGAGATCGAGGACAAAAAGGCCAACGATATTGAACATAAGGCCGAGTTTCAGAAGGTGAAGGAGTACATGCGGCAGGCCATCGAGGAGCTGCCCGAGAAAGAGCGCAAGCTGATCAAGATGTACTACTTCCAGAACAAGACCCTGGAAGAGGCCGGCCAGAAGCTTGGCCTGTCCAAGTCCTGGACCTCCCGGCTCCACGCCCGGGCCCTGGGCCTGCTGTTCAAGAAGATCAGCCTGATCCAGCTCAAGTCCCAGCACCAGCATCGTGCCGCGGTGCATCCCCAGTAGCAAAAAATTGTTCAGATTTTTCGTTTCGTGGTAGAAACTTTCGAAGATAGCTGAGACGATAAGTAATTAGGCATTTTGGGTTGTTGCAAACAACCAAGAGAGGACGTTTTATGGATCCGATTTCAGCTGGTTTGACTCAAAGCGCGTTGCAAAACATCGGCGGGGCCGGCACTCAGCTCCCCAGCCAAGGTACCGGCGCTGGCGGTTTCCAGACCGACAAGACCAGTTTCTCCCAGCTTTTGGACAACACCATCGGCGCCCAGTCCAGCGCCAACAGCACCTCCAACGCCAAGCTGCTCGAGTTCGTCGAATCCTTCGGCAACGACTCGATCGGCGGCAACATGAAGTCGATCCCGGCGGGCGAGATCCAGATCGACGTGGCCCGCGCCGGCGAGATCGAAAAGTCCTCGGCCCCCAAGAGCACGGGCATCTTCGAGATCTTCAAAGAGGTCAACAGCAATCAGATGGGCATGGAACAGCTCATGGAGCAGATGTTCTCCGGCAGCAAGAAGAGCTGGTCGGCCCTCGAGCTCACCCGCATGCAGATGTACGCCCACCACAGCACCGTCAACATGGAGGTCATCTCCAAGGTCGGCGAAATGGCGAACAAGGCGATCTCGACGCCCTTCAACATGCAGGTCGGTTGATACGATTTCTACCTTTCTAAAAGGCGGCCCGCGAGGCCGCCTTTTTTTTGCTTTTGGAAGCCCGCTTTTCCCCGTTAGTATGGTTTCTAGTTTATGACCGAGCTCCAAGACTTAAGCGAACGCCAACAGGCCTTTCTCCTGATCTCCGCCCTCCGCGAGGGCGAGCAGGCGCCGGTCCTGCTCGACTACGTCGACGAGGGCCGGGGCGAGGCCGCCCGCGCCGTCCTCGACGCCATGCTCAAGCAAAACAAGAAGGCTCGCCAAGATGACTGGGCCCGGGCCCTGGCGGCGCTGGGATCCGAGGGTAAGGTGAATTTATGGTCCCAGGCCGACGCCGGTTGGATCGTCGATTCGCTGCGCGGGGAATCGCCATTGGTTTGGGCGCAGGTCTTTCGCGAGCTGCCGCGCGCCAAGGTCGGCCGCGTCCTGGCCGAGCTGCCCAAAGAGATGCGCAAGCTCGTGAAGGCGATGTCCAGCCACGTCCCCGTCGACCGGGTTTGGGCCTTGCTGAAACGGCGCTTGGAGAGCCGCTTTCCCTCGGTGCCCCGCGAGCTTTGGGAGCGGCCGGGCGACTTCGAGGCCTTCCACCGGCTCTCTGCCGACCAATTTTTGCAATTGATGCGCGAACTGGGTTTGAGCGAGATGGCGGTGGCCTTCGCCAAGGTCGACCGTACCGCCACGCGGGCCATCCTGCACCGGCTGGGAGTGGAGGACGCCAAGGAATTGCGGCGCCGCATCAAACAGGGCGGGAATTACAGCCTCGAGATGATGCGCGAGGCCCAGATGAACATCCTCTCGCTGGAGGTCGAGAAGCTGAAGACCGAGGAGCTGACCCTCGAGATCGGCTTCAGCGTCTTCAGCCGGGCCTGCGGACCGGAACACCGCGTCCTCACCCCGATCTTCGTCTACAAGCTTTCGCCCAAGCACGGCTACGTCCTCAAGCGCTATCTCGACCTCAACATCCCCCGTAACCACCCCGAGAAGGCACAGCGGCTCCGGGAGCGGATCGCCGCCGCCTTAGAGCGGATTCGACCGCAATTTTCCTGAGCCGGCTCCAGGATATCGTTGGAAAACCTTCATTTTTTGGCTAGACTGGCCTTGGATCCGGGCCGGCATGGCCTAGACAATCGGAACGGAAACAGACCATGGCCAAGATTCTCAAGGGCGACGAATTCAAAAAACGACTCAACCTCCAAGACCGCATCGAATCCGACCTGCCTTCCAGCTTCGGCGGGGCCACCGAGGTGGGCGGAGTCATCGACCGCGAGGTGCTCGACGCCTCCGGAAGGGCCCGCCAGATCATCGAGGAGGCCAAGGGCGACGCGGCGAGGATCAAGGCCGAGGCCAAGGAGGTCTTGGCCCAGGTCCAGGCCGAGATGGAGCGCAGCAAGAAAGAGGGCTATGACCTCGGCTACCAGGAGGGCCTCCAGCAGGGCCTGGAGATGTTGCAGCGCGTCAAAGAACTGCGCCAGAAGCTCTTCGACGACAATGAGCGGGAGATGGTCAAGCTGGTCTTCGAGATCGCCGAGAAGATTATCGGCCGCGAATTCCGGGAGAACGACAAGGCCATCATGAACGTGATCCGGCTCGCGATCAGCGACGCGGTCGGGGACAAGATCGTCGTGCATCTCAACCCACAAGACTTTGAAAAGATTAAGAAAAACGAGGCCGAGCTTTACCAGAAGATCGAGTCCGGCAAGACCCTGGTCTTCCGGGAGGACGAGACGGTGAAGGTGGGGGGCTGCGTCGTCGAGACCGACATCGGTACTATCGATGCACAACTGGACACCCAGCTGAACGCGATAAAAAAGGCACTGGGCTTATAATAAGCCCTGCGAGGTTTTATGCAGGCTGCCGCGGAACATGCGCCGTTGTTTGACGACGGCTTCGAATTGCCGGTCATCGACCTGCACAAGTACTACCGGGCCGTCGCGTCGCTCTCTACCTACCGCATCAAAGGCAAGGTCACCGAGCTGACCGGCTTGGTGGTCAAGGCCGTGGTGCCGGGGGTGCGGGTGGGCGAGCTCTGCTACATCCAAACTTTCAACAGCCGCGCCTTGCCCATTAAGGCCGAGGTCGTGGGCTTTAAGGACAAAGAGGTCCTGCTCATGCCGCTCGGCGACCTCGAAGGCATCGGACCCGGCAACGACGTCATCCCGACCGGAGGCTGTCTCAAGGTGCGCGTCGGCGAAGGCCTGCTGGGCCGCGTCCTCGACGGCCTGGGCGACCCCATCGACAGCGACACCCACGGCCCCTTGAGCTACGAGACCGAGTATCCGGTCATGGCGCCGCCGCCCGACCCGCTGACCCGCAAGCGCATCACCCAACCCATTTCCGTCGGCATCCGCGCGATCGATTCCGTGCTCACCGTCGGCGAGGGCCAGCGCGTCGGCATCTTCGCGGCCGCGGGCGTCGGAAAATCGACGACCATGGGCATGCTCGCGCGCAACTGCGACTCCGACGTCAACGTCCTCTGCCTGGTCGGCGAGCGCGGCCGCGAGCTTCGGGACTTTTTGGAAAAGGATTTGGGAGAAGAAGGATTGGCCCGGTCGGTGGTGGTCGTTTCCACCTCCGACCAGCCGTCCCTGGTCCGCTCGAAGGCCGCCTACGTGGCCACCGCGATCGCCGAGTATTTCCGCGACCAGGGCAAGAAGGTCCTGATGATGATGGACTCGGTCACGCGTTTCGCCCGCGCCTTGCGCGAGATCGGCCTGGCCATCGGCGAGCCTCCCGCTCGGCAGGGCTTCACGCCCTCCGTCTTCTCCACGCTGCCCAAGCTGCTCGAGCGCACCGGGAACAGCGCGACCGGCTCGATCACCGCCTTTTATACCGTTCTGGTCGAGGGCGACGACATGACCGAGCCCGTCGCCGACGAGGTGCGGTCGATCCTGGACGGCCACATCGTCCTCTCGCGGTCGCTCGCCGCGCGCGGGCATTATCCGGCGATCGACGTCTCCGAGAGCGTCAGCCGCGTGATGAGCGCGATCGTCGACGAGGACCACGAGGCCGCCGCGCGCAAGCTCCGCGAAGTAGTGGCCAACTACGAGAAGGAGCGCGATTTGATCTTGATCGGCGCCTACGAATCGGGCTCGGATCCCAATGTGGACTACGCGATCGAGAAGATCGAGGACGTGAACAACTTCCTCAAGCAGCACGTCAACGACAAGATCCACCTGACCGAGTCCGTGGAGGAGTTGAAGAATCTTTTTATGTAGGTTTGAGCATCGATGCCGAAAAAGAAGGAAAAATACCGCCTCCAACCCTTGCTCGACGTCCGGCTCCGCAACAAGCGCAACGCCGAGATCGCCCTGGGCAAGGCCTTCAAGATCCTGAAGGAAGAACAGGAAAAACTGGTCAAGTTGGAGGAGGAGAAGCAGGCGATCATCAAGCAGCGCGAAGACGCCCGCAAGGAGATGGCCGAGATGCTGCGGATGGGCGAGAGCGTGGTCGCCGATTCCCACGGCCATATCAACTTCATCAAGCGCCTGGTGGAGGACGAGGAGAAAAAGGACCAGGAGATCGAAGACCAGAAGATCCAGATCGAGAAGGCCGAGGAGCGGGTGGCCAGCGCGAAACGGGACTATATCGACGCCTGCAAAGAGGTTAAGATCATGGAGAAGCACAAGGAGCTTTGGCAGAAGAAAGTAAAGCAGAAGCTGGAGTACGAAGAGGCGAAACTCATGAACGAACTCGGCAACGTCGGGCACCAGCTGCGTAAGATGCGAGGATAGCGATTATGACGGAAAGCGTAAGACCCAGTGCCGGGGAAGAGGCGCGCGCCGCGGCCCGAGCCGCGGAACTCAAGAAGACCAAGCAGACCCAGCAGGCCGCCGGCCAGCAGGGCGCCCAGGCGGCGGGCCTGGGACAGGACAAGAAGCTCAAGACCAGCTTCGACGAGCTGCTCAAGAGCGCATCCTCCGAGCAGGGGGCCGCCAACTTGCTGCCGCCCGAGCAGAAGTTCGACTCGCGCCTGAGGGAGATCCACGGCGAGGACGACCGCCGCTCCGACCGCGACAAAGAGGAAGACCGCAAGCCCAACGACAAGGCTGAGTCCGGCAAAAAGACGAAGGAGCCCGCCTCGGGGGTGAAGGAGCGCGTCCTGGGCAAGCACGGCTCGGGCGAGCAGCAGGGCGGCTCGGGTTCGGACTCGGGCGGCAAGCGCGAGGGCGGCTCGCAGCGCGGCTTTCAAAAAGACTCGGCGAGCGCCCAGGCCTTCTCGGCCGACCTGAAGCGCCGCGATCCGGCGCCCGCCCCGGTTCCCATGCAGGTTCCCGGTCTCCAGGCGACGGCGCCCGTCACGCCTCCGGAGGCACCCGCGGCCCCTCGGGAGCTGCCGAAGGCTTTGCTTGACCAGATCGTCCAATCTGTCACTATTATCCAAAAGGGGGATCTCCAGAAGGAGATCCAGATCGACTTCCACGACAAGATCTTCCATGGTCTCAAGCTGAAGGTGACTTCGCAGGGCCAGGAGGTGAGCGTGGAGTTTCTCGTTCCCAACCGCACGGTCGAAGAGACCTTCAAGCAGGAGCGCGAAAACATCGCCCTGGCGCTCGGCGAAAAAGGGGTGGACGTCCGGGCGATCAACGTCACCCGCATGTGACCTCCGGGATTTTATGGCTCAGGCGCAAATTCGGCCCTTCGATTTCACCAAATTGCCCAAGCTCTCCAGCCGGCACCTCGCCACGGTGGACGCCTTGCTCCGCCTCTACCCCCAATTTCAACGCGGTACCGAGCTGGCCGCCTCGTTGGGCGAGGCCTTCGACCGCGACCTGGGGCTGCCGATGAAGCTGCGCTTCATCGATTTCGAAGAGGCCTCGGCAGCCGGTTTTCTCGCTTCCACCCCCAACCCCTCGGTTCTGGTACTATTAAAGATCCAGCCCAGCGGTCAGGCCGCGCTGCTCGAATTGGATTACGCCTTCTGCCGCCTCCTGGTCGAGCGGGTGCTGGGCAATCCCGGTGAGCCCGTCGAGGCCTCGCGGCCCTTCAGTCCGGTGGAGGAGGGGGCCCTAGAGTTTCTCCTGGCCAAGGCCGTCCACCACCTCAAGGACGCCCCGACCCCGCAGGGGCCGGCCGCCTTCCGCATTGCCCGCATCGTCCAAGAGCCCAAGCTGCTCTCCGATGCCGTCCCCGCCGAGGAATGGGGCTGTGTCTTCAAGTTTTACCTTGGCCTGGAGGACCGCGGCGGCTATGTTCGGGCCTACCTGCCGCATCCGCTTGTCGAAGGCGTATTTTTGCGGGAAGATATCCAGGCCGAGGGCGGCGAGATCCCCGAGGAGATGCTCGACCGCGTCTCCCACATCAAGACCCTGCTGTGGTCGGAGATCGGACGGGTCAGCCTGATGGCCTCGGAGAAAGACCAGCTCGAGAAGGGCGACGTGATCCTCTTCGACGACACCCTGGCCAACATGGGGCCGCACGGCTTGGCCGGCAAAACGATCCTGAGGGTGGGGGAGATGCCCACGGAAGGCCTCTTGGCCGAGGTGATCGACACCGAGGGCAAGATGGTCGTCAAGGTTTTGGACTTTTTTGGAGGCGAGTGATGGCGAAGACCCCGGATCCGAACATGGAAATGGAAGACTACAATCCCGACTTGGATCCCTTTGCCGAGCCGGGCGGCGCCGATCCGGCCCCGCCCGAGGGCGGGGACCCCTTCGATTTCAATCCCAATCCTCCGCCCTTCAAGCCGGCCTCTAAGAAAGAAGTTCCCGCCGCCGGCCCTCCGCCCGCCTTCGGTTCCCCGCCGCCCGCGGCGGCCAAGGCCGACCGTCGCGCCGTGGGACTGACCGCCGACGTGCCCGTCCAGTTGGTCGCGGTGATGGGCAAGAAGACCATCACGATCAAAGAAATTCTGTCCCTGAAGAAGGGGCAGGTCATCGAGTTGAACCGCTTCCCGAACGAGGCCATCGACCTGGTCGCCAACGGCAAGCTGATGGCCAAGGGCGAATTGGTCGAGATCGATGGCAAGCTGGGCGTGCGCATCATCAAAATCTTCGAATGAAATATCTCCACCTCATGCTGGGCTGGGCCCTGGCCCTGACGGCTTGGCCGGAAGGGCTCTTCGCCGCGACCCCTTCGCCCACCCCCCTCGCCCTGGGCGATCCGACGGCCGAGTTCGGCGCCTCCTCGGTGGATTTCACCTGGCTTTTCCTCAAGATGGTCTTCGCGATGATCTTCGTGATCGCGCTTGCCATCGTGGTCATTCGGTTTATTATCCCCAAATTGACGTTCCACCGCGGCGCCGCGGCACGCTCGGACCTGCGGATCGTCGACCGCGTCCCGCTCGACGCCCGCAAGTCCCTCTACATCCTGCAGATCGAGGGGCGGCGGTTGCTGATCGGTGCGAGCGAGCACCATGTCGGGCTGATCGCGGAATTGAAAGCGACTCGGGACGAAGACGATGACGAAACTTAAAGCCATTTTAAAAAAACACCGCAAGTCCTTGGCTCTGGGGGCGGGCGTCTATGCGCTCTTCTGTCTTGCCGCCGGCGCCCTCTGGGCCCAAGGGAAGTTCGAACAGCCCGTCAGCAAGCCGCTGATGATCCTCTTCGCCCTGGTGGCCCTGGCCCTGGTGCCGATCCTGCTGACGATGATCACCTCCTTCGTCAAGATTGCGGTGGTCCTCGCCCTGATCCGCAACGCGTTGGGCACGCAGCAGATCCCGCCCAACCAGATCATCACCGGCCTGGCGATGATTCTCACGGTCTACATCATGATCCCGGTCGGCGTCGAAATGTACCGGCAGACGGAGGGCGTCATCCAGACCACCAGCAACCAAGGGCTCTTCTCGACGGCCACGGTGGGCCTGCTCCAGGAGGCCCTGAACAAGGGCAAAGAACCGATGCGGGCATTTTTGAAGAAGAACACCAGCGAGAAGGACCTCACCATGTTCTACTCGCTGGCGCGGAAGATGCGGAAAGTCGAGGACCGCGACTCGGTGGGCAAAGACGACTTTTTGATCCTGATCCCGGCCTTCGTGATCAGCGAGCTATCCGAGGCCTTCCAGATCGGCTTCGTCATCTTTTTGCCTTTCTTGGTCATCGACATGGTGGTCGCCAACATTCTCTTGGCCTTGGGCATGTTCCAGCTCTCGCCGGTCACCGTGTCGCTGCCCTTCAAGCTATTGTTGTTCGTCTTGGTCGACGGCTGGTATTTGATCGCCCGCGGCCTGATCCTGGGATACACTTAAGCGAGGTTTGATATGGAAAGCTACATCCTCGCCATCGGCAAGCAAGGCCTGTTCCTCACCCTGATTCTCTCCGCGCCCGCGGTGCTGGTGGCCCTGATCGTCGGCCTCCTGATCAGCTTGGTCCAGGCTACCACCCAGATCCAGGAGCAGACCCTGACCTTTGTCCCCAAGCTGGTCGGCGTCTTCGTGGTGCTCGCCTTGACGGGGCCTTGGTTGATGGCCCAGATGATCGCCTTCACGAAGAGCCTCCTGGAGGGTTTTCCCAACTACATCCATTGAGGGGTCCCGCGGATGTTCAGCTTCACCACATCCCAGGCCTTTCTCGACCGGTTGGGCCTGCACATCGATCTGTTCCGCTACTTGTTGATCGGCGGCCTGATCTTCACCCGCATCTTTGTCTTGGCGCTGTTTGTGCCCTTCCTCGGCGGCAGGCCGGTGCCCGGGCGCATCCGCATCACGGTGGCCTTCGTCCTCACGTTTTTTTTATATATTCCGGTTTCGGGCGCGGCGCCGCCCACCATCCCCCATACCACCGGCGTCCTCTTCGCCTTCTTCCTCAAGGAGATGCTGGTCGGCATCCTTCTCGGAATGCCGCTGGCCTTTATGTTTTACGGGATCCAGTCCGCGGGCAACATGATCGACAACCAGCGCCAGCTCGCCAACGCGCGCATCTTCAACCCCGCCCTCGGTTCCCAGGCCTCGCTGTTCGGTGTCTTTTTCTACCAGGTGGCCCTGGTCTCCTTCATCACCATCGGTGGGCACCGCATGTTCATCCAAGGCCTGGCCCAGAGCTTCGAGACCGTGCCGGTCCTGGGCCTGCCCCCCGTCCAGGAGGGGTTGACCCCTCTTTTGGAGCTGATGATAAGGCTGACTGCGGATACCCTGGTCGTCTGCCTCCAGCTTTCGGCCCCCATTTTGGTGGCCATCTTCATCGCCGACTTGATCTTGGGGCTGACCAATCGGGTGGCCCCCATGATCAACGTCTTCGAAATGGGCTTTAATATCAAGGGCTTCGTAGGGATGGCCCTAGCCTATATCAGTTTTCCCCTCGTCTATGAGCAGATGAAGGTCTGGTTTTTGAAGACCCTCGCGGCCATCGACCAGATCCAAAAATTATTTCTAAAATGACGCAACGCGCTAATTGCGGGATCTCCGCTGATGCGACTAGCCGCCCCCCATGAAACTCGTTAAAATGACCTTGTAAATTTAAGATTCCGCCAAGCAACTCCCTCTTTGGCCTTACCCGATAAAAAGGGGGAGGCGAGGTATACCTTCTTAAGGAGAGCCGTGATGAGTGGCCCAATTAAAAACGACGCAAAGACCCGGCAACGCGAACACGAGGAAGAGTGGCAAGCGGAGCAGGATTACGTCGATTACGCGGATTACAATTTCGACGGCCCCGAGGATGTGGGCGGCGATTTTCCCGAATACCCCAGCGGGCCCGCGTATCCCACTTCCGGCACGGGAGGCCCCAACCCTTACGGCCCCGGCAACGCGACGGGCGGCAGCAAAAATTTGGCGAGCGGCGGGGGCTTCGGCTCGCCCAGCAGCTCTCAGGCCCAGTCTTACATGCAAGACCTCATCCATCAGGGCTTGAACAACGCGCAGATCAAACAGCAGATGCAGGCGCAGTTCGGCTATACGCCCACCGACGCCGAAATTAAATACGCCAAGGACGGGATGGGCGGCTTCAACGGCCTGCCCGGCCAATACTACCAGTATTCGAACACCCCGCAGGGCAAGGCCATGTCCAAGGCCTACGGCACGCCGGGATTTCAGCAGTGGATGGACCAGCAGCAGCAAGTCCAAGACGCGAAGTCCATGGCTCGCGACATGCGGAAAAAAGAGGGCGAGGCCAAGGTCAAGATCCACATGATCCTGCTTCAGATCATGATGGGGGACCTGGTCGGCGCGCTGCGTTCCTACTCCTTGCTGATGGAGCGCGACCTGCGCGCCTTCAGCCGATTGATCGTCAAGAAGCTCGACGGCGTCCGCAAGGCCCGCTCGATGGTCATCCGAAATTTCGCGCGCACCAAGCCGCCGCGCGCTTACGCCGGCCAAAACCCGCAGACGGCGGCCCGCGCCCAAGACCGTTCTTCGAAGTACACGCAATTCGTCCAGATGAGCACCCAGCTCATGAACGAACTGCAAAACACCGAACGCGAGTTGGTCGACGCGCTGCAGAGTCAAAAGCGCGATCTGGACAACTTCCTGCAGAGCTACGCGAGCATGCGCGACGACGACAAGCGCGTCGCCGAGCGCGTCATGACCTCGCGGTAAGACCTAAGCGGGGTCCCGGCCGGGGCCTCGGGGAGGCGGCGAGAGTCTCGCGCAGACAATCGGTTGAGACTAAAGGATTTACTGGGGTTTTTTGTTGAAGCCCGGTCGGCTTTAGCGCTAGCATAAGTCGTTATGGTCATTCCGAAAAACCCCCAAGGTCCGGCCGTTGCCCCCGATTCCGCGGGTGCGGCCTCGGATCCCGGCTCCTCAGGTCCTCCGTGGCTGAACGCCCTTGGCGAGTTGCTCGATAAGATCGATCCCAAGGACTCCGAAAAAGCCCTCAAAGACCTCGAAGAGTTCATCAACGGCGATTTCACTTGGGCGCAGGTCCAGGGGATTCCCCAGCAGATGTTGCTGGACGTGGCGGAACGCGGTTATTTGAAATTCAAGGGAGGACGCCTGAAGGACGCGGAGATCATCTTTAAAGGTCTCGCCATCCTCGACCATAAGACCGCTTATTACCATACGGCACTGGGGGCGATTTACCAGAAGCAAGAAAACTACCTGGACGCCCTGGCCGAATATACCGTGGCGGTGGAGCTAGACCCCGAAGACGCCACGGCTTACGTCAACCGCGGGGAGATATATTATCTGTTGGGGCTCGAAGACGAACCCCTTCAGGACTTTGACAGCGCGATCAAGCTCGACCCCGAGGGGAAAGATCCTTGGGCCAATCGGGCGCGCTTTTTGAAGAAGCAGGTGCTCGACGAGCTGGCGGAGATCAAGGCCGCCGAGGCGCCTAGGACCTGAGGCCGAGTCCGGCCAAGGTCGGACGCGAAACAGGAGTAAACGATGGCCAAGACGACGATACGAGATTCTTTCAATATCCAGGCGCAGATGCAGGCCTCCCTCAAGGAAGCCGGCATCGAAAACCGCGCCGCGCTCGACAAGCTGATGTCGTCGACGACGATCGAGAAGATTCTCTCCGACGCTCCGGCCGTCTACAACTACTTCAAGCTGGCCAATATCGGGCTCTGGTCGATGATCGAGCCGAAGGACCTCCGCGAGGTGCGCGGCGCCACGCCGACACCCGAGGAATATCGCGCCTACTTCGACAACCAAACGCCGCAGCCGACGCCTTATATCAACTTCATTCCGTATCAGGACTTTTTCGACCCGCAAGCCTTGGGTCAGAAGGCCGGCTTCAAGCCCGAACAGACGGCGGCACTGGCGATGCTCCAGCAGGAACCTGCCGAGAGCCCGGCTTCGGCCTCGTGGGAAGATGTCGAAGGGCAGGGCGGCGCGCCCTACGGCGGCCCGGCCGGCGGCACCGGCAAGGCCATGAGCACCGGAACCCCCTATTACGGCGGCGGCACGGGCAAGGCGATGGGTACCGGAGCCGCTCCGCAAAGCAAGAGTTTGGCGCCGCCCCCTCCGCCTCCCGGGATGGGCGGGGCGCCGGGCGGTTTTCCTCCGCCGCCTCCAGGGCCCGGCGCCATGGGCGCCGGCGGCGGCATGCCTCCGGGTTGGGATCCCAGCGCGGGGACCCAGTGGGCGCGCGATTACGTCGACACCTATCTTGCCAACGACCCCAACTACCAGGGTTTCCAAGCCCTGTTCGGCCGCAGCGACATGACCAACAACATGATCGCCGGCTTGATGGAAGAGCAAGCGCGCGAAGATCAGATCAAGCAAAAGATCTTGACCGAGCTGCAGACCCTGGATCCGCGCACCCCCGAGGGCGCGCGGCGCATCACCATGCTCAATTACGAGATGCAAGAGATCAGCCAGAGCCGCAGCATGCGCATGGATAAGATGATGACGGTGAAGCGCTATTTTAACGAATTTGTCAGCGTATTCAAAGATCTCATGGACATCAAGAACCGCAGCCTGGATACGATCAGCAAGAACATGCGGCAGTAACCGAAGATTTCTTAGCGAACGAACGCCTTTCGAAACATCGTGGCAGATAACGAGAACCTACCCATGCCGATGACCGCCGAGGAGCGGGGTGCGAGCAAGTTGCACGACCCCACGCCCCAAAGGCGGAAGTACGTCATCGAGCTGCTCTACAAGTTCATGACCAACCAGATCTCCTTCGCGCAAATGACGGGGATCAGCCAGAAGGACCTCTACCTGCTCTCCGAGGTCGGCCACGTCAAGCTCAAGCACGGCCGCGTCGACGAGGCGAAGCGCATCTTCGACTGCCTGGTGCAAATCGACCACAAGAATCCCTTCTATCACGCCTGCCTCGGCTCGATTTATCAAAAGATGAACAAGTTCGTGGACGCGGTCTACGAGTTCTCCGAGGCCCTCAAGTTCAAGAAGGACGACGTCTCGGCCCTGGTCAACCGCGGCGAGATCTACCTGATCCACAAGAATTTCAAGAAGGCGGCCGAAGACTTCCGCGCCGCCATCCTGCTCGACCCCCTGGGTAAGAACACCTTCGCCAACCGCGCGCGCTCGCTGGTCATCGCGATCAAGCGCAACTTGCAGGCGCAGAAGGCCGTGGCCGGAAAGGCCGGGCCCGCGGCCGCGGCGCCGGGACTTCCGGGCGCCGGTCCGGTTCCGGGCGGGCGTCCCGCCTTGCCGGCGCGGGGCAAGCCGATGCCCAAGGGGCGGTAATCTACACGGTAAATCTCCGAAATTTTGGGGGATGGGCCCGGATCGGACCTCGTTGTCCAGGAAGATTCCAGGCCGCCGCCTGGTCGGCCACTCAATCCTCTTCGTCGTCGTCCGGCGCATTGATCTCGTACTTCTTCAAGAGATTGCGCAGGTGCTTTCGGTCGATCTGGGCCTCGCGGCTGGCGCGGCTGACGTTGTAGTTGTTCCGCTTGAGCAGCTCTTCCAGGTAATCCTTCTCGAAGATCTCGACGACCTTCTGCTTGGCCTCTTTGAAGGGGAGGGAGGTGTCGACGCTCATCTTCTCGGTGGGCTCGACCATCTGCTCCATCTCTTGGAAGACGTAGCTTAGGTTGGAGGCGCTGATCGTGTCGCCGTCGGCCATCGAGACCACGCGCTCGATGACGTTGGCCAGTTCGCGGACGTTGCCGGGCCATTGGTAACGCTGCAAGAGCTTGAGCGCGTCGTCCTCGACGCGCACCACCTTGAGGCTGCCGTCGGGCAGGCGGTTGAAGCGGCCGTGTTCGAGGAACTTCTTGATGATCAGCGGGATGTCCTCGGAGCGCTCGCGCAGGGCCGGGATGTGCACCTTGACCACCGAGAGGCGGTAGTAGAGGTCCTCGCGGAAGCGGCCCTCGTCGACCTCCTTGCGCAGGTCGCGGTTGGTCGCGCAGACCACGCGGACGTCCAGGTCGATTTTCTCGTTGCTGCCGACCCGCTTGATCTCGCGCTGCTCGAGGGCGCGCAGTAGCTTGGGCTGCAGGTCCAAGGTGAGCTCGCCGATTTCGTCCAAAAAGACCGTGCCGCCGAAGGCCGCCTCGAAGGCGCCCTTGCGCTGCTTGATCGCCCCGGTGAAGGCCCCCTTCTCGTGGCCGAAGAGCTCGGACTCGATGAGGGTGGGGGCCACCGCCGAGCAGTCGAAGACGATAAAGGGCTTGTCCTTGCGCAGGCTGGCGCCGTGGATGGCGCGGGCGACCAGCTCTTTTCCGGTGCCGGTCTCGCCCTCGATGATGACGGTCGCCAGGCTGGGGGAGACCTTCTCGAGCAGCGAGAAGATCTGGCGCATCTTCCGGCTTTTTCCGACCAACTCGCCGAATTGCTGGTTGGGCGAGGGTTCGATGCGGACCTTCTCGTCGAAGGCGACGAATTCGATCTCGGTGTTGCCGATCTTGATCACGTCGCCGGGGCTTAGGTAGGCCTCCTTGACGCGCAGGCCGTTGATGAAGGTGCCGTTGGTGCTGTTGAGATCTTTCAACAGGTAGGAGTCCGCCGTCATTTCGATCTCGACGTGGTGGCGGCTGACGGTGTTGTCGAGCAGGGCGACCTCGTTGTCCTCTTTTTTGCCGATGCGGGTGATCTTGCGGTTGAGGTCGAATTTTTTCTTCTCGTCCGGGCCGGTGATGACGCGTAGCTGGCACTTGCGCAGCGAAACCACGTCGCGAGTCTCTTCCATTTCGAGCAATTGGGTTTGCGGTTCGAATTCGCTGTTGGACATGTCGGGACCTTACAGTTTTTTCAGGTTGGCCATGAAGGATTTGGTGCCCTCGCCGACGGTGAAGCTGGTCGACCAGGTCTCATAGCCGTCCTTCTTGACGGTGATCGTGTGCGTGGTGGCCGGCCGCAGGCCCTTGATGCGCAGGGGGGTCGTCTTCTGCGGCTGTCCGTTGAGCAGGACCATCGCGCCTGGCGGGTTGGAATCCACCACCACGATGCCGGCGGCCCCGGAATCGGCGCCGGTGCCGCCGAGGTTGATCGTGCCCAAATTCCTCGTCTCCCCGGGCCGCAGCGTCACGACCTTGGTGACGGTGGACAAGCCGCTCTTGCTGACCGTGATCTCCAGCGGCGAGCCGGCCGCCACCTTCCACTTGCCTGGCGCGCTGCCCTTGCGCACGCCGTTGATGAAGACGTCGGCGCCCTTGGGATTGCTGCTCAAGGCGACGAAGGTCTCGCCGCCGGTCTCGGTCTCTTTGCCGGCCTGTTTTTCTTTATCCTTCTGGGCCTGGGCTTCCTTCTCTTTTTGGGCCTGCTTCTGCTTGTCGGCCTCTTGCTGCGCCTTCAGGCGTTCGGCCTCCTGCTGGGCCTTCAATTTGTCGGCCTGTTGCTTCTGCGTATCGGTCTCTTTGCCCTGTTGTTGCTGGGCCTGCTTTTGCCGTTCCAGCTCCAGTTGTTTCTGCCGCTCCTGCTCCTGCTTGAGCTTTTCTTGGGCGATCTGGTCGGGGGTCTTTTCCTCCACCTTGACCAGCCGTTCTTGCAGGGAGGCTCCGGCCTTGTCGTTTAAGTCGATGGAACGGACGATGTCTTGATATCCCTGCCGGGCGAGGCGGAGGGTGTAGCGTTTGCCGACCTCTTGGTCGGGCAGGGTGGCCGGGGTGCTGAGCCCGGTGTCGTTGTTGTTGAGGTAGATCCGCGCCCCCGCCGGGTTGCTGCCGACGCGGATCGGGGCGAAGAAGATCTCCTCGAGCTTTTTGTTAAACTCCATCGGCTCGATGGAATAGACCGTGACGCGCTCTTCGATGGGCCGGTGCTTGTCGAGCTCGAGCTTGAGCGAATAGGTCTGGGAGAGCGGGAGGTCCTCGAGGGTCGCGGGGCTGACCTTGCCCGTCTCCTTACCGTCGACGAGGATCTTGGCGCCGGGCGGCGTGGTGACGACCTTGATCGTGCCGACCGGGATGACCTCGAGGGTCGGAGTCAGGGAGACGGGGTTGGGGTCGGCCAGCGTGACGGTCTTGGTCCAATCCTTGAATTTGGGCTTCTTCAGGGTGACCTTCTGGGGCTCGCCGACCTTGACGTCCTTCAGGGTGGCTGGCGTCACCAGCTTGGTCTCGCTGTCGTTGAGGAAGACCTGAGCGCCCTCCGGCGTCGAATTGATCTGCAGGACCCCGAAGACCTCCGGCGGGGGCGGGGGCGGCGGCTTGAACCAATCGGTCTTGAAATAGAGGCCCGCCGCGGTGCCGATCAGGAGCATGGCGGCGATGGGGTAGGCCAGCCATTTTTTCGACTTGGCGGGTTTGGGCTCTTTGGGCGGTTTGGCGGCCTTGGGCTTGGCCTCGGGGGCGGCCGGCTTGGGCGCGGCCGCCGGGGCCTTAGCCGCTGGCTTGGGCGTCGGCGTTGGCTCGAGGGTTTGGCCGGTCCGGGTGATCTCGGGGAGCTCTTCGTCCTGCCCCGAGATGAAGGATTCGATGAAGGTCTGGGTCGGCTGTTTGTCGACGATCCCGCCGGTCACCTCGTCGTTGTCGCGGTGCACCAGGTTTTCTTGGGCCACCGCGTCGATCATGATGGAGCGGGTCTTGGAGTCGATCGCGACGTCTTCCTTCTTGGGCGCGATCTTGGTCTCGATCTCCTGGGCGAAGACCTTGCGCATCATTCCCGATAGCTTGCGGGGCGTGAAGTCGATGTAGGTCGAATACAGGTAGCGCGTCAGGTCGATCTGCATGTCCCCCGCGTTGTCGTAGCGGTCCTTCACCGAATAGGCGAGGGCCTTGGCCAGGATCTTACGCAGCGGCATCGGGATCGAATCGGGGAAGGAGTTCTCGGTGAGCCGCGTGGTGCGGATTTTCTTGAGCACCTCGAATTGCGTCTCGCCCGTGAAGAGCTTCTCGCCGGTGAGCATCTCGTAGAGGATCAGGCCGGTGGAGAAGATGTCGGTCTTCCGGTCGATCGGCTTGCCCAGGGCCTGCTCGGGCGACATGTAGCTGATCTTGCCCTTGAGGATGCCCGCCATCGTGTGGCTGATGTTCATCGCGGCTTTGGCGATGCCGAAGTCGACGATCTTCACCTCGCCTTCGAAGCTGAGCAGGATGTTCTGGGGGCTGATGTCGCGGTGGACGATGTTGAGCGGCTTGCCCTCGTTGTCCTTCTTGGAATGCGCGTAGTCGAGGCCCTTGCAGGTCTCGCTCAGGATGTAGACGACGACGTCCTCGGTGAATTTTTCGCCGACTTCCTTGGCCCGGTTCATCACCTCGCGGAGGTTGATGCCGTTGATGAACTCCATCGAGATGAAATAGTCCTCGCCGACCTTGCCCAGGTCGTAGACCTGCACGATGTTGGTATGCGACAGGAGCACCGACAGCTTGGCCTCGTCGACCAGCATGTTGATGAACTCTTTGTCGACCGCGCAGTGGGGGAGGATGCGCTTGATGGCGAGAATCTTCTCGAAGCCGTCCACGCCGAAGGTTTTGGCCTTGTAGATCTCGGCCATCCCGCCGGTGGCGAGCTTTTCGATCAAGAAGTACTTCCCGAAGGGTTTTGGATGAAATTCAGCCATGCCTGCCTACAAGGTAAAAAAGTAAATCAACAACAGCACCGCGATCGCCATCGCCCCGAAGCCCAGGTAGTAGGACCAGGTCAAGCCGCTCCGGACGACCTTCAGGGACTCGACCCCGGCCTCCGCCGGGGAACCGCCGGTCTGGGGTGCGGCCGGGGCGTTTGAAACGGCCGCCGCCTCGTGCTGCTGGGGCCGCGCGACGGTCAAGAAGGTCCCCTTGACCAACTGGTCGACGACGATGTCCTCGCCGGGCCGCCGGCTGATGAAGCGCATCCCCTCTTGCCGGCTGAGCGCGACCTGCGCCCCCTTGATCAGGGTGCCGTTCGCGAGGGTGATGTCGACCTCCAGCAGCGCGCTGTCGCGGTGGGTGCTGACGCCGCGATAAGTGAAGGCGCTGATCTGGTTCGAGGCGATCTTTTCGCTGACGAATTTCCGCGGGTCTTTGGAGAGCAGCTGGACGAAGTCGGAGCTCTCTCCGAAGCTGTCCTTGCTCTCTTGGCCCTGGGCGCCGCCTTCGTCGCGCTTCTTGTCCTCCTTGGTCTCTTTCGTGGCGCCGATCATCCAGGGATCCACCGGGCGCGATTTTTCGATTCGATCCACCACGGGAAGATCCTCCGAACCGAGGCCGGGTCTGCGGGATGGGCGTTTAGGAGCCGCTGGAGCCGCCCGTTTTGGCCGCCGGCTTTTCTGCGGCGGTCGATTCCTTCGCCTTTCCCTTGCCCGATTCCGCGGGTTTGGAGCTGGAATAACCGTCCTTGTACCAGCCTCCGCCCTTCAGGGCGAAGGAGGTCTGGGAGATCAGCCTTTCCAGCTTGCCTCCGCAATTCTTGCATTTTTTCAAGGGCTTATCGCTGACCTTTTGGAGTTCTTCGAAGTGTTTGCCGCACTGCGTGCAGGCATACTCATAGACCGGCATAAGTCCCGTTACCTTCGTCCCCCAAACATCCCATTTTGAGAGACGTCTGATTGCACCTGTTTAAATTCTATGGAGGCCGATGGCAAAAAAGCAACTAAATTCTTGGGTTTAGGATTCATGGAGACTCAAGACCGCAGCCGCCGCCTCCTCCGGTTTGAGGCCTTGAATCTCCACCCATTTGCTACGACTTTTCTCCCCACGCAAGATCTTTATATTTTGGCGCGGGACGCGGAACAGGGCGCGCAGCAGCTCGGTCAGCGCCGCGTTGGCCTTGCCGTCTTCGGGGGCGGCGTGCAGCTTGACCTTGAGGACTTCGCCTTCGGGTCCGAGGATCTTGTTTTGGGAGGAACGGGGTTGGACCCGCAAGGCCAGCCGGCAGCCGCCGGGCGCCGCCTGCAGCCAGGGCGGGAAGGTGCTCACCCCGCCACCATGAGCTTCTGTCCGTAATGGATCATCAGGGAGATGACGAAATTTTGGATCAGGACGATCAGCAGGAAGACGATCAACGGCGTGAAGTCGATGCCGGTGCGGAACATCGCCCGCGGCATCAGATTGCGGATCGGGCGGAAGATCGGCTCGGTAGATTGTCTGAGGAAGCGCACGATGGGGTTGTGGGGATCGGCGTTGACCCAGCTGACGATGACCGCGCCCAGGACGATGTATTGGTAGATCGTCAGCAGGATCGACAGCACCTTGGCGACGCTGACCAGCAGGGATCCTAGCGGGTACATTCGTTTTGCTCCCGAATTTCGGCGGCCCGCCGGGTCGCGGCGGCCACGGCCTCGGCGAGGATGGCCCGCAGGCCGCGATCCTCCAAGACCTTTAGGCCCGCCTCGGTGGTGCCGCCCTTGGTGGCGACATGCTGGATCAAGGTTTCCGGTGCTTGGCCCGACTCGGCTAGCATCCGCGAGGCCCCCAACAGGGTTTGAACGGCGAGGGCCTTGGCCTGATCCGGCTTCAGCCCCGCGCGTCGTCCGCCTTCGATCAGGCCCAGGGCGACCAGATAAACGAAGGCCGGACCGCTACCGCTCAGGCCCGTGACGCCGTCGAGCAGGGCCTCCCGCGGAACCGCGATGTATTTCCCCATGGCCGCGAAGATCTTTTCCGCGCGTTTGCGAAGCGTGGGAGGGATTCCGGCGGCGAAATATACGCCGGTGGCCCCGGCGCCCAGCAGGGCGGGGGTGTTGGGCATGAAGCGGACCAGCGCGGGTGCGGGGCCCGCCCAACGCCGCAGGCTTCGCGTGGAGACGCCCGCCATCATCGAGAGCAGGGTTTGGCCCTTGCGCAGGTCCGGAGAGATGCCCCTCAGCACCTCCGCGGCATGGAAGGGCTTGGTGCCGAGCCAGATCCACTCGCAGCGCTTCGCGACCTCGGCATTTTCGACGGTCGTCGCGACGCGGAAACGCCGCGCGGCCTCGCGCAGGGTGGTGGCGGAAGGGTCGGAGACCAGCACCTCCGAGGGCTTGGCGAGGCCCGCGCGCAGCATGCTACCCAGGATGGCTTGGGCCATCTTGCCGATGCCGATGAAGCCGTAGCGGTATTTGGATTTCAGTTTCATGGTTGTCTCGGTCCGAACAGTGCGGTGCCGACCCGCACCCAGGTCGCTCCTTCTTCGACGGCGACCTCGAAATCCTGGCTCATGCCCATCGAGAGCTCCGTCATGGGGTCCTGAAAGAAGCCCGTCCGGTTGCATTCGTCAAGCAGGGATTTCAGCCGGCGGAAATAGGGGCGGACGGCCTCGGCGGGTTCGAGGGCCGGTGGGATCGCCATCAGGCCGCGCCAGGCGAGGCCGGGCAGGGCCGCGTAGTCGCGGAGCTCGCGGAGTAAGGCACCGGCCTCGAGGCCGCCCTTGCTCGCTTCCCCCCCGAGGTTGACCTCGAGCAAGGCGGGTTGCGTCGCGCCGCGGGACTGGCAGACGGCGGAGAGCTTGCGGGCCAGCTTCAGCGAGTCCACGCTGTGCAGCAGGAAGACCTGGCCGGCGATCTGGGCGGCCTTGTTGCTCTGCAGGTGTCCAATGAAGTGCCAGCGGAGGGTCGCCGCCAGCTCGGGGTCGAGGGCGGCGACGCGGGCGCGTTTTTCCAGCCACTCTTGGACGTAATTTTCGCCGAAATCCCGCTGGCCGCGGGACGCGAGCTCGAGGATCCGCTCCGGGCTCTGGCCCTTCGAGACGGCTAAGAGTCGGACCGCTCCGGGCTCGCGTCCGGAGCGGGCGGTCGCGGCCGCGAGGCGTTGGTGGATTTCATCGAGGCGTTCCGACATGGGGCTCATGGGTCTTATTCCAAAGGATTCGCGTCCGGGGACGAGCACCTTTTTTGAGGGTTTTGTTGCCAAATATCAAGGCTTTGTGTAGCTTGCCCGCCATGTTCCGCCTCCGAAAATGCGCCCAATATGCGGCCCCCTTCCTCGCCCTGGCCCTCCTGGCCTGCTTCGGCGGGGTGAAGAAGACCGGAAAGGTCGTCGATTACAAGCCCGGCCGGGTGATCACCAAGAAGGGGTATTACGACGTCGGGCCTCTGTCCGCCGATTGGTACCGGATCAAGCTCGGCATCGCCGCGATCAACTTCCGCAACGACGCCCTGGGCAGTACCATCAGCACGGATGCCTTTTGCGACCAGGCCTTCGACGATGCCCCGCTCAACGCCCTCACCGGCCACCTGTTCGCGGGGCTCCAGGACATCAAGATCGAGAAACAGACGCCCTTCATGATGGCCGACCGGGGGGCGCTGCGCACCTCGCTGAAGGCCACCCTCGACGGGGTTCCCGTGCGCATCGAGACGGTGGTCTTGAAGAAGGACTGGTGCCTCTTCGATTTCTACCTGGTCAGCCCGCCGGAAAAATTCGCGGCGGCGCTTCCCGACTTCGAGGCTTTCTTTCAGGGCTTCCAATTCACAGGGGAGATCTAGGTTATGGCTGAATCGGCTTCCATGCGGATTTCCGGGCTGGGGCAGGTCTTCGCCAAGGCGGGCGGGGGCTTCCTTGATTTGATGGACTACCTGGGCGGGGTCGCCAAGCTGGCCGCGGTCTTTTTCAAGACCTTGGTGCGCAAGTCCTTTCCCCTGGGCGAGACCGTCAAGCAATTCGAGGAGGTCGGCATCAAGTCGGCCTCGCTCACCAACCTGATCGCCCTGTTTACCGGCTTGGTCTTGGCGGTGCAGTTCATCGTCGGCCTCAAGCGCTTCGGCCTGCAACTCTACACCGGGCAGATCATCGGCATCGCCATCACCCGCGAGTTGGGACCGGTGCTCACTTCGCTGATGATCGCGGCGCGCGTCGGCGCCGGCATCACCGCCGAGCTGGGGTCGATGAAGGTCACCGAGCAAGTCTCCGCCGTCGAGGCGATGGGCGCCAACCCCATCCAGAGGCTGGTGGTGCCGCGCGTCGTGGCCACCACGCTCTGCGCGCCCATCCTCACCGTCATCGCCGACTTTATCGGGATCATCGGCGGCATGATCATCACCACCGCGGACACCGGCGTCGGCGCGCGGTACTATCTCAACCAGATTACGACCACCGTCCAGATGATCGACTTCGGCAGCGGGATCGCGAAGACCTTTTTCTTCGGGTTCTTCATCGGCATCATCGCCTGTTACCAGGGCTTGATCACGACGGGCGGCACCGAGGGCGTCGGCCGCTCTACGACCCTGTCGGTGGTCTACAGCTCGATCTGCATCTTCGTCTCGGACTTCTTTCTAACCAAGCTGTTTTTGCTGTTCTAGGCCACGCATGGACGCCTTTATCCGCTTCCAACATATTAAGAAGTCCTTTGATGAAAAGGTGATTTACACCGACCTGAACCTCGACATCTTCAGGGGCGAGACGATCACCATCATCGGGGGTTCGGGGACGGGCAAAAGCGTCATGCTCAAGCTGCTGCTGGTCCTGATGCGGCCGGACTCCGGCGAGATCTTCTTCGACGGCGAGGATGTGCTTAAAATCGACGAGGATCAATTGATCGGCGTCCGCAAGCGGGTGGGGATGCTTTTTCAAGGCGGGGCCCTGTTCGACTCGATGACGGTGTTCGACAACGTGGCCTATCCGCTTTACGAGCATTTCAAGGACTACAGCGAGGAAAAGATCGCGAAGATCGTCCACGAGAAGCTCGAGGTCATCGGCCTGCCCGACACCGCCGACATGATGCCCTCGGATCTCTCCGGCGGCATGAAAAAGCGCGTGGCCCTGGCTCGCGCCATCGCCACCGATCCCGAGGTCATCCTCTACGATGAGCCGACCACGGGCCTGGATCCGACCAACACCAATCGGATCAACGACCTGATTTTGGACCTGCAGAAGCGTTTCAAGGTGACCTCCATCGTCGTGACTCACGACATGGCGAGCGCCTTCAAGGTCAGCGACCGCCTGGCCTTGCTTTACGACAAGAAAATCGAATTCGTGGGAACGAAGGCGGAAGTCGATCGTTCCACCAACGAAGTCGTCCGGAAGTTCATCTCCGGACAGATCGGGGAATAGCCATGAAAGTCAAAACCTCCCAGCAAGTTCGCGTCGGCGTCTTTGTCTTCATCGGACTGGCGCTTTCGATGGTGGTCATTTTCCTCTTGGGCGGCGGATTCGCCTTTCTCTCCCGGCAATACTATCTCTACGGTCGCTTCAAGGATATCAGCGGGCTGCGCTTGGACGCACCGGTTTTCCTGGCGGGCATCCAAGTGGGCAAGGTGGACCAGATCGTCTTTCCCAAAGATCTGAACCAGCGGGAGGTCATCGTCAAGCTGCTCATCCAGAAGCAGTACCAAGACCGGATCCGCGAGGACAGCCAGGCCAGCGTCACAACGCAGGGTCTTTTGGGCGACAAGGCGATCTTTATCAGTATGGGAAGCCCCGATTACGCCGAGCTGAAGGAGGGCGAGACCCTCAAGATCAAGGAAGGTCTCTCGCTCGAGGCGATTTCGGATCGCGGCACCGAGCTGCTCGACAACATCAACAAGCTTTCCAAGAACATCAACGGACTGGTCGACGACGTGAAGACCAAGGAGGGCATGGTCCATGCCCTGATCTACGACACGGAGGGCAAGGAGATCGTGAAGGACCTTTCCCGCCTGACCAAGACGGCCCAGTCGGTGGTCCAGCAGGTCCAGTCGGGCCGCGGCATGCTCCACGCCCTGATCTACGATCCGGTGCGCAAGGACATCGGCAAGGCCTTCTCGCAGACCGCCGAAAATCTTAAGTCGGCCTCCAAAAATTTCGACTCGATCAGCACCACGATCGCGAAGGGCGAGGGCAGCGTCGGCGGCCTGATCAACGACCCCACGGTCTACTACGACCTGATGACCTTGCTTGGAAAAGCGAACCGTAATAAACTATTGCGCACCGTCATCCGCGCGACCCTCGCGACCAACGAAAAAGATCTGATCGAAAAATGATTCTTTAGACCCGCCAAACTATTACATTGCGCGGTCTCCCGGGCATGCTATAATTTGCCTAGGGAATACGCTGCGTTGTGTCACCTCTCCCTCATTTGGATGGCTGGACCTGCTTTGACAATTCGATAATTCGTTGCCCGCAAGGGAGCCAAACGTCCGTCGCTTCATCGGAAAGAAAGAGGAGGCTGTGCTATGACGTCCGCATCGACCTTGATGGCTGAATTGCGCAATCTGCACGATGTCCGCGGTTATCAAGATCTGAACTGGGAAGGGAGCTTTGAAGAGTATCTCGAAATCGCCCGCCGCAACCCCAAGGTGGTCCGTTCCGCCTTTCAACGGGTCTACGACATGATCGTGGCCCAGGGGACCGAAGAGTATAAAGAATACAAAAAGAAAATTATCCGCTACAAGTTCTTCGAAGACCCCTTCGAGAACGGCAAGGACGGTGTCTTCGGCCTGGATCTGCACCTGATGAAGCTGGTCCACCTCTTCAAGTCCGCCGCGAAGCGTTACGGCGCCGAGAAGCGGATCTTCCTGCTTCACGGGCCTGTCGGGTCCTCCAAGAGCACCATCGCCCGCCTGCTCAAGAAGGGGGTCGAGCACTACTCCCGCACGCCGGAGGGCGCCCTCTATACCTTCAAATGGGTCAAGCATCCCTCGGTCGACGCCCAGGGCATCTTCGGCGCCGCCGACGAGATCCCCTGTCCGATGCACGAAGAACCCCTTCGGCTGATCCCGCCGGAATTCCGTTCCAAGGTGGTCGACGAGCTGACCCGGGTCGCAAAGGGTGAGTTTAAGATCGAAGTCGAAGGGGATCTGGATCCCTCCTGCCGCTTTATCTTCAACAGCCTGCTCAAGCTCTACCAGGGCGACTGGGCCAAGGTGATCGACAACCACATCCGGGTGAAGCGTCTGATCTTAAGCGAGAAGGACCGCGTCGGCATCGGAACCTTCCAGCCCAAGGATGAGAAGAACCAAGATTCCACCGAGCTGACCGGGGATATCAACTACCGCAAGATCGCCGAGTATGGCAGCGAGTCCGACCCGCGCGCCTTCAACTTCGACGGCGAATTCAACATCGCCAACCGCGGGATAGTCGAGTTCATCGAGGTGCTCAAGCTGGACGTCGCCTTCCTCTACGACCTGCTGGGCGCCTCCCAAGAGCACAAGGTCAAGCCCAAGAAGTTCGCCCAGACCGACATCGATGAGGTCATCCTGGGCCACACCAACGAGCCCGAGTACCGCAAGCTGCAGAACAACGAGTACATGGAAGCCCTGCGCGACCGCACCGTGAAGGTCGACATCCCCTACGTCACCCGGCTCAGCGAGGAGATGAAGATCTACCAGAAGGACTTCAACTCCGAGAAGATCCAGGGCAAGCACATCGCCCCGCACACCATCGAGATGGCCGCGATGTGGGCGGTGCTCACCCGCCTCGAGGAGCCGAAAAAGGCCAACCTCACGCTGCTGCAGAAGCTCAAGCTCTATGACGGCAAGACGCTCAGCGGCTACACCGAGGACAACGTCAAGGAATTGCGCAAAGAGGCCACCCGTGAGGGCCTCGACGGGATCAGCCCGCGCTACATCCAGGACAAGATCAGCAACGCCTTGGTCAAGGACGTCGAGGGCTGCGTCAATCCTTTCATGGTGCTCAACGAGCTGGAGAGCGGGCTGAGGCACCACGCCCTCATCCAAAACGAGGACAGCCGCAAGCGGATGATCGAGATGCTATCAGTGGTGAAGGACGAGTACGAGGACATCGTGAAGAACGAGGTGCAGCGGGCGATTTCCAGCGACGAGGAGGCGATCAGCCGACTCTGCGCCAACTACATCGACAACGTCAAGGCCTACACTCAAAAGGAAAAGGTGCGGAACAAATACACCGGCCAGGACGAGGAGCCCGACGAGCGCCTGATGCGCTCGATCGAGGAGAAGATCGACATCCCCGAGTCCCGAAAGGACGACTTCCGCCGCGAGATCATGAACTACATCGGCGCGCTGGCGGTCGAGGGCAAGAAGTTCGACTACAAGACCAACGAACGGCTGCACAAGGCCCTCGAGCTGAAGCTCTTCGAGGACCAGAAGGACAGCATCAAATTGACTTCCCTGGTCACCAGCGTCATCGACAAGGAGACTCAGGAGAAGATCGACGTCGTCAAGTCGCGCCTGATCAACAATTATCACTATTGCGACATCTGCGCGACCGACGTGCTGAACTACGTGGCCAGTATTTTCGCGAGGGGAGATATAAAAGGAAGTGCGTAAGTGCTTAAGTGTCCAAGTGCTTAAGTTGGATGGATAGGACAATAGAAACTTAGACACTTCGGTACTTAGGTACTTCAACACTTGGGGCGTATGGTTCTCAAGATCGAACAAGATTACAACCGCTTCAAGCAGATCGTCCGCGGACGCATCAAGAAGGAGCTGCGCAAGTTCATCACCAACGGCGAGCTGATCGGCAAGCAGGGCAAGGACCTGATCAGCATCCCGCTCCCCCAGATCGACATTCCCCACTTCACCTTCGGTTCCCGGCAAAAAGGCGGGGTGGGGCAGGGCGAGGGAAACCCCGGAGACCCCTTGGGCGGCGACCCCCAGGAGGGGAACGATCCCCAGGCCGGCAACCTGCCCGGGGAGCACCTGTTGGAGGTCGATATCAGCCTGGAGGAATTGGCCGAGATCTTGGGCGAGGAGCTGGAGCTGCCTCGCATCGAGCCCAAGGGCAAGTCCAACATCGTCCATTACCGATCGAAATACTCCAGCCTGCGCCGCACCGGACCCGATTCGCTGGTCCACCGCAAACGCACCTACAAGGAGGCCCTCAAACGGCAGATCCTCGCGGGGACCTATCAGTCTGAACGGCCCATCATCCTGCCGATCCGCGAGGATAGGCGCTACCGTTCCTGGAAGGAGGAGAAGAAGCCCGAATTCAACGCGGTCGTCATTTACATGATGGACGTCAGCGGCTCGATGGGCCAGGAGCAAAAGGAGATCGTGCGCATCGAGTCGTTCTGGATCGACACTTGGCTGCGCTCGCAATACGACGGCCTCGAGACGCGCTACATCATCCACGATGCGGTGGCCCGGGAGGTCGACCAGAACACCTTCTACCACACCCGCGAGTCCGGCGGCACCATCATCTCCTCGGCCTACAAGCTCTGCCTCAAGACCATCGAGGAGGAATATGACCCCAACGAGTGGAACATTTATGCCTTTCACTTCAGCGACGGGGACAATTGGTCGAGCAACGACACCCAGGAATGCCTGGGCCTGCTCGCCAACCAGATGCTCCCCAAGCTGAACGTTTTTTGCTACGGCCAAGTCGAGAGCGAGTACGGCAGCGGGCAGTTCCTCCGCGATTTGAACGAGCGCTTCGACGAAAAAGAGGAAAAGGTCCTCTCCTCCCGCATCGAAAGCAAGGAGAAGATCTTCGACTCGATCAAGGTTTTCCTGGGGAAGGGGAAGTAAGGCATGAGCACGCGGCTCACCCCCGAATTGGAAGCGATCCGCCGCGAGGTCGAGGGCTACGCCAAAGAGTACGGACTGGATTATTTTCCCGTCATCTTCGAGGTGCTGGACTGGAACCAGATCAACATGGTTGCGGCCTACGGCGGCTTTCCCAACCGCTATCCGCACTGGCGCTTCGGCATGGAATATGAGCAGCTCTCGAAGTCCTATGCCTACGGCCTTTCCAAGATCTACGAGATGGTGATCAACAACGATCCCTCCTACGCCTACCTGCTGCATTCCAACGCCGAGGTCGACCAGAAGCTGGTCATGGCCCACGTCTACGGGCACTCCGATTTTTTCAAGAACAACATCTATTTCGGCCAGACGAACCGCAAGATGATGGACGAGATGGCCAATCACAAGACCCGCGTCAAGAAGATGATCGACAAGCACGGGATGGAGGCGGTCGAGAACTTCATCGACGTCGCCCTTAGCCTGGAGAATCTTATCGACACCCACGCCGCGGGCATCCGGCGTCGCCGGCCGGTCGAGGACGATCTCTCGGGGGAGAACGGCGAGCGTCCCTTGGTGTCCAAGCTGAAAAGCAAGGACTACATGGACAAGTTCATCAATCCCAAGGAGTTCCTCGAAGAACAGCGGTTGCGTCTGGAAGAAGCCAAGATGCAGAAGAAGAATTTCCCCGAGAGTCCCGAGCGCGACGTCCTGCTCTTTCTGATCGAAAACGCCCCCATGGAGCGCTGGCAGCGCGACATCCTCGAGATCATCCGCGAGGAAGCCTACTATTTCGTGCCGCAGATGCAGACGAAGATCATGAACGAGGGCTGGGCCTCATACTGGCACTCGACCATCATGACGCAGCGGGCGCTCAAGCCCAGCGAGTTCATCGACTATGCCGACCACCATTCGGGAACCCTCGCCACTTCGCCCGGACGGCTCAACCCCTACAAGATCGGGATCGAGCTATACCGGGACATCGAGGACCGGTGGAACAAGGGCAAGTTCGGGAAGGAGTACGAGGACTGCGACGACATGGTCGAGAAGAAGCGATGGAACAAAAACTTGGGGCTAGGCCGGCAGAAGATCTTCGAGGTCCGCAAGATCTATTCCGACCTGACCTTCATCGACACCTTCTTGACCGAGGATTTCTGCCGGGAACACAAGCTCTTCACCTTCGCCTACAACCCTAATAAGCAGGCCTACGAGATCGCCAGTCGCGAGTTCAAGGCGGTGAAGGGCAAGCTGCTCGACGCCCTGACCAACCGCGGCCAGCCCTTCATCAGCGTGACCAACGCCAACTACCAGAACCGGGGCGAGCTTTACCTGGTGCACGAGCATCACGGGATCGACCTGCGGCCGGACTACGCCGAGGAGACCCTAAAAAACCTGCATATCGTGTGGAAGCGCCCGGTGGCCATCGAGACCCTGGTGGACGGTGGGGAGAAGATCCTGTACTACGACGGAAAGAGTTATCAGGAATTGGACAAGAATCGGGAAGTGTAGCGGAGGCCTGGGTTCGTCCTTGGGTGGTCACGCAACTCCATGGCTTGAACACAGCACCCGTAGGGGCCGTTCGCGAAGGACCCCTTACATTTTGGGCCAAAAGTACCAATATTATTTTTTTTACGCGCGGGTCAAACGATCCAGCGCCTCTTGGTATTTTTCCGCAGTCTTGCGGACGATATCCTCCGGCAGGGCGGGGGGATTGGATTTCTTATCCCAGTTAATGGACGTGAGATAATCCCGGACGAACTGCTTGTCGTAGCTTGGCGGGTTGGATCCGGTCTGGTATTGGTCGGCCGGCCAGAAGCGCGAGGAATCCGGGGTCAGCAATTCGTCGATGAGGATCAGCTTCCCCTCGTAAATGCCCAATTCGATCTTGGTGTCGGCGATGATGATGCCGCGGCTCAGGGCGTATTCGGCGGCGGTCGAGTAAATTTTCAGGCAGATGTCCCTGGCCTGGGCGGCCAAGTCGGGTCCGATCAGCTTCACCATCTCCTCATAGGAGATGTTTTCGTCGTGCTGGCCCTTGGGGGCCTTGGTCGAGGGCGTGAAGATCGGCTGGGGCAGCTTTTGGGCCTGCTGGATGCCGGCGGGCAGCGGGAGGCCGCAGACGGTGCCCTGCTTCTTGTATTCTTCCCAGCCGCTTCCCACTAAATAACCGCGGACAATCAGCTCGACGGGCAAAGGCTTGGCCTTCTTGACGACGACGCTGCGACCCTCGAGCTGGCGCAATTCGTCGGGATCTTTCGTCACGGTGCTCAGGGCCCGGGACAGGCTGTGGTTGGGGATCAGGGCCTCGGTTTTTTTCAGCCAAAAGTTTGAGAGCTGGGTCAAGATCACGCCCTTGCGCGGGATCGGCGTGGGCAGGATGTGGTCGAAGGCCGAGATGCGGTCGCTGGCGACCAGCAAGAGGGCGTCGCCCAAGTCGTAGATGTCTCGTACCTTGCCGCGAAACAGGAGCGGGACGCTCTTCAAGTGGGATTCCAGCAGGGCTTCGCTCATGGGCTCAATCGACCTTCTCGGGCAGGGATTGTTTGACGGCGCGGACCTTGTTTTCGGCGATCTCGCGCAGGGCGGTCACGACGTCCTTGTTCTTGCTGTGGACGAGGCGGTGGCTGCCCTTGCTCAGCTGGCGCACGCGGCGCGCGGCTAAGTGCACGAGAGCAAAGCGGTTTTCGATGAATTGCAGGCAGTCTTCAACGGTGACGCGGGCCATAAATAACCTTTATATAAGGACTTTTTTAAAACCGAGGTCGCTTATATGGCGCATCCCTGCAGGGATTTCAAGGGGGATGTTTTTTTGGTGTAGAACTCCAGGCGCGAATTATCGGCCGAACGACCGCACGATCGCCATCGTCGTCTCGTGCTCTTTGGAAATGAAGGCATTGGCCAATTCCAGGGAGGCCTGCTTGTTCTGGGCCACGTCCCGGATGAAAGTCTGGAGTACCGAGATGTCGTCGTTGACCTGTTCCATATCCAGCTTGATCTTCTGCAGATTTTTGCTCCCCTGCGCGTCGTCCTTTTGGTTTTGAATGTCTTGGGCGAGCTTGCGCTTGTTGTCCTGCATTTTTTGGACCTTTTCCATCAGACAGGTGGTGATCTCGTTGGCGGTGGCGGCCTCCAAGTGGCTGAAGAGGAGCATGGCCAGCGAGATGTTGCCCGAGCGCAGGGCCAGGAAGAGCAGGTGGGCCAGGCGGTCGGCCCTGGCGTTTTGGCTCAAGGCCTCGCTCTTGGCCTGTCGGGCGGAGGCGCGGGCAAGGTCTTGCAGGGTCCCCTGCCGGATCTCTTGGCTCCAATCGATGGCCTGAAGCGTGAGGGGGTTGGTTTCTGGAAATCGCCACCCGCCCTTGCCGGAGAATTGAATCTCCTCCAGGAAGGTCTCGAAACCCTCGCGATCCGCGGCCGAGAGCGGCGAGGATTCCCGCAGGCGCGCGGAAACCGACTCGAGGGGGCCTTCCTGCCAGGCCACCGCCCCCGCCGCGGCGATCTTGACCTCTCCGCCGCTCTGCAAGCCGGCAAAACCCCGGCTCAAGGCGCGGGCGAGCTCGGGCGTCGCGAGTTTCATCAGGGGCCGGTATGCGGGCTCCGCCTCCAGGCAGGCGCGGCTGATGATTTTGATTTGCCTTTCCACCAAGGTCTTCAGGGAATAGAACATGGGCATCTCCTTTAAAAAAACGTCCCGCCCCCGCGAGGGAGCGGGACGGCCGTGTTTTCCGCCCTCGCGACGGCGAGGGTTTGGTTTTAAAATAGGGTCGCGGCGAGCAGGGCCGCGCTGCCCGCCAGCCAGAGCCAGCGCTCCACCGTCCTAAGCGCCGAGGCCTCCTGGAGGGTTTGGCGGACGTGGTGGATTTGAAACGGCCGTGACGGCAGCAGTCCTTCGGTTTCCAGGGTGAAAGTTTGGCCGGTCAGCAGGCTGAGCCCGCGGTGTTCGCGTCGCATTAGATCCTCCCGATGATTTGGTAGCTTTTTTGAATTTGGCGGACTTGGCGGTCGAGGCCGAAGGGGCGCCCCTGCGCCAGGCTTAAGACCATGCGGGCCTTCATCTGGCGGATCTTGTCTTCGAGCTTCCGTTTCTCGTCTTGCAGGGCTTCGGGCTTCATGGCGCCTCCTTGCGGCTTGGGATGCAGGGTTCCATTGCAGGGCGGGTGCCAGGGAAGGCATCACGGATTTTTAAGGATTTTTTCGGGTCGATGCCGAAGGCGGCGGACGGAAACGCGACGGCGGCGCGGCCGGGCGTTCGAAAAGCGGTCGGTGGCCTAGGCCGGCGAGGCCCCGGGTCTATCCTCGACGGCGTCGAGGACCTCCCCGTCCGGCACCGGAAGCTCGGGCGCCAAGGGTGGTCTGAGGCGGTTCTTGAGGACGACGAGGGCGATGCCGCCCCCGATGGTCAAAACAGCGCCGAGGAGGGTCCAGAGATCGGGATGCTCGCCGAAAAAGGCTATTCCCAGGACAAAACTGAACAGGACGCCGGCGTAGGAGAAGGGCGCCACCCAGCTCGCCTCCTCGTTCTTATAGGCCAGGGTCATCAGTAGCTGTCCGAGGGTGCCGAAGAGACCGCTGCCGATCAACAAGGCCCATTGCCGTGGGTCGGGGTTTTTCCAGGCAGCCAACATGGGAGGAAAGGAAAGGATCGCCGAGGCGGCCATGAAGTAGAAGGCCATCGTCCAAAAGGAGTCGGTCCGGTGCAGCCGGCGGATCGAGACGTAGGCCGCCGCCGCGAAGAGGGCGCCGCCGATCCCGGCCAGGCCCGCCAGGTTGAAGACTTCGCCGCTCGGACGCAGGATCAGGACGATGCCGAGGAAGGAGAGGGCGGTCATGCCGAGGAGGGAGCGGTAGAAACGCTCGCCGAGAAAGCACCAAGAAAACAGCAAGACGAAGACCGGCGAGCTTTGGTTAAGCACCGCGGCGTCGCCCAGGTTGATACGGGCCAGGGCGTAGAAATTCAAGGTCATGGCGATAAAGCCCACGACCGAACGGATCACCAGGAGTCCCTGATTCTCCCCGCGCAGGGGGATGCCGCGTCGCCACATCACCAGGCCCAACAAGAGCGCCGAGACCATCGCCCGAAAAAAGGTGATCTGGAAGAGGGGTATGGCGTTTCCAAGGGACTTGATCATGGCGCCCATCGCCGCGAAGAAGAGTCCCGAGGCCGTCATCGCGACGGGTCCGTGGGACAGCAGGTGGCGCAGTTTCGAGGGCATGCGGCCTGCGGTAACAAAAAAATAAAAAAAAGTCATTTGGGGATAAGTGACGCAAATCCGGAAAAAGATAGAACTCTGGGCCGAAGCTCCTCGTTTTCCTGACACGCTGCGCCTTGTGTTCGGGCCGCGACAATATTAAAAGTAAATCTACTTTCGGGTGTTCTGGAGGGTTATGGGCAAGAAGTACTTCACGGTCGACGAGGTCAACGAGCTGATCCCCCAGCTCGATCATCATTTCCGCAAGATGTTGCTCCACAAAAAAGAGATGTCCAAGGCGACGGTCCGCCTGCGCAAGTTGGGCGTCGAGCCCCAGCTGCTCGAGGCCGCGCCGCCTTCGGAGTCTTCCGACGTCCAAGAGCTGCACCGACAGCTGCAAAACCATTATTTCGCCTTCAAGCAAAACCTCCTCGCCATCGAGCGGACGGGCGGGGAGATCAAGGACCTCGAGCTTGGCCGCGTCGATTTTCCCAGCCTCGAGGACGGCCGCGAAGGACGCCTGACCTGGCAGCTCGGCGTCACCGAGGCCGCTTACCGCCATCCCCTTCCCGAGGAGGGCCAATCCCTCCCTTTCGAAAAAGCGAAAATGCGCCGCGTCGGTTGAGGCGGCGTTGAAGACGAATCCTCAGCGCTATTCCTGCCGGCGTTGCCGCTCGGCCTGGTCTTGAAGGGCGTTCCAGCGCCGGAAGGGCAGCCGTCCGATCTCCGCGCGGCAGGCATGGCAGAACAACCGGACAATATTGGTGGTGAAATTCATCGCGCGGCGCCGCTCGGCGACCGGCGCGCTGGACCGGCAGGCGGGGCAGGCGACCTCTTGTCGCAGGCTCTCGAGGCGCAGGAAGCGGACGGTCATCGCTTCAGCTCCCGGACGAGATTTCGCACCTGACGCTCGGTCGAGGCCAGGCTTCCCGAATTGTCGATCACCCAATCCGCAGCCGCCAATTTGCGGCGCCGCGGCATTTGGCTGCGGATCTTGGCCAGGGCCGCGGCGCGGCTCAGGCCCTCCCGGCGCCTCAGGCGTTCGATTTGGATTTGGGGCGGCGCGTCGACGACGATCAGGCCGTGGAAGGGGCGATGATAGCCGGTCTCGACGTGCAGGGCGGCCTCGACCAGGATGAGCCTTCGGCCCCGGCGCAGGGCCGCTTGGATTTCCCGTCCGATCAGGCGGCGGGTTTCGGGATGGATGCGCACCTCCAGCCAGAGCCTCTCGGGCTTGGAGCGAAACAGGATGGCCCCCAGCTTTTTACGGTCGATGCCCCCGTCGGCGGCGAGGATTTCTCTTCCGTAACGCCGCAGAATGTCCCGATAGAGTTGGGTCCCCGGCCGGTAGGCGCGGTGCGCCGCCCGGTCGGCGTCGATCACCCAGGCGCCGTGCTTCTCAAAGAGGCGGGCCACCGCCGTCTTGCCCGTCGCGATGCCGCCGGTGAGCGCGAGGATCTTCATAGCGGGGAATTGGGGGGCGGGAAGGGATCGTCCCCTCCCTCCGGGGCCGGGACGTTTTGCCCGGCGAGGGCCTTGATGGAAAGCAGGAAGTGGAGCATCGGCAGGCTGGCGCGCTCGCCGTACTCGAGGATCTTCTCGACGAGGGCGTTTTCCTGCTCCTCGCCCAAGGCGGTCATCAGGCGCTGCAAGAGCTGGTGCACCTCGCGGTATTCGAGGGAGAAGGTCTCGTGGATCAGGCGGATGTGGGGGTTTTGCAGCTCCTGGCGCCGCATCGTCCAGGACATCGAATTGGCGAAGTCCTCCTCCTGCCACTCGCTTTCCTCGATCTGCCCTTGAGTGTCGATCAGCTTGTCGTAGATCTCGACGCGCTCGGGATCGAGGGCCTCGCTCTTCTGGTACTCGCCCATCGCCTCGCGGAATTTGCCCTTGCCCGCCAGCTTGTCGCCCTTGGCCTCATGCTTGAGGGCTTTTTTCGGGTCCCTTTTTTTGTCTGGGGTCATGGTTCTCCTTCGCCGCCTCGGCCGGGGGATATTTCGCCAGGACGTACTCGAGGAGGGATTGTCGCGTATTTAGCTCGGGGTCGTCCAGCACAAGTTCGACCAGCTCCTTCAGGATGCGCCCCAGGATGGGGCCCTCGGGGTAGCCGAGGCCCATCAGGTCGTGGCCGCCGATGGCTAGGTCTTTGGGGCCGAAGGGGGGCTTTTTGTCCAACTCTTCCTGGATGCGGCGCTTGAGGCGGAGAATGCCCTTGAGTTGGTTGGGGTAGGCCCCGCCCTTCTTGTCGGCAATGCGCAGGTCGACCAGCTTGAAGATCAGGTCCTTGCCGATCTTGTGGATGAAGCGGCGGATGGCGCGTTCGGTGTAGAAGCTCTTGGTCTCGAACATGTGGTTGTGCACCATGCTGAGGACGTTTTCGGTGTCGATGCCCAGCATGTTGGCGCGGTATTTTTTCATCCACTTACGCGCCAGCCGGGTCGAGACGATCTGGTGGCCGTAGAAGGTGATGCGCCGGGTCTTCTCGTTGAAGCCGACGGTGTAGGGTTTGCCGATGTCGTGGAACAGCGAGGCGAACATGATCTCGAGGTCGCCCGGCCGGTCGAGGTCGGCGCAAGTGCGGGAGGCGTCGAGCACCTTCATCGTGTGGTCGAAGACGTCGCCGCTCTTCTTGGCGGGCTGCTCGACGCCGATGGTCTTCTCGAGTTCCGGAAAGACGTAGCGCAGCAGGCCGGTGTCCCGCATCAGGTAGAAGCCGGTCGAGGGCCGCTCGGCGCGGAACAGTTTGCCGACCTCCTCGATGACCCGCTCCGGCGAGACGGTCTCGATCTTGGCGGCATGCCGCTTCATGGCGATGAGCGTCTCGGGCTCGATGCTCAGCTCGAAGCGCGCCGCGAACTGCACGGCACGCAGCAGGCGCAGGGGGTCCTCGACGAAGGAATCCGCGAAGACCTGGCGCAGGATCTTGGCCTTCAGGTCCTTTTGCCCGCCGAAGGGATCGAGCAGCTCTCCGGTTTTCATCTCGCGCGCCATCGCGTTGATGGTGAAATCGCGGCGCTGCAGGTCCAGCTCGACGGGGAGCTTTTCGTCGAAGCGCACCTCGAAGTCGCGGTGGTGCGGGCCGGTGGACTTTTCGGTGCGGGGCAGGGCGACGTCGAAGTCGTGATCGGACCCGCGCGGCTTGAACTTGAGGACGCCGAAGGACTTCCCCACCTCGTGCACCTGCCCGAAGGAGCCCAGCAGCCGCACGAGGGCCTCGAAAGGGACGCCCGCGACCAACAGGTCCTTGTCCTTGTGGGGGTGGCCCATCAACTCGTCGCGGACGGTGCCGCCGACCTCGTAGACGCGGCCGCCGGCTTGGTAGATGGCGTCGATGAAAGACATAGACATCAGGGTTATTCAGGGTCCGGATATAAGATCAATAGGGAACGAGGGCCGCGCGGAGCTTATTTTTTTGGGGTCAAATAAGTTTGGATTTTCGCCTGCTTGGTGAGCAGGTCCGCGACCCCCGCGAGGATCTGCGACTTCTGGCCCATTTGCAGCTGCCGCGCCATCGCCTGGCCAGCTTCGGGGGTGACCGGTGCGTCCTTGCGCTCGACCAGCTGCACCGCGACCAAGGTGTCCTTGATTTGGAAAGGGCCCTCGCAGACTTCGCCCGGCTTGAGGGCCAAAAGGCAGGCGAGGACGGGGAGGCTGTCCTCGCGGCCGAAGACGCCCTGCAGTTGCACCAGGGACTGGGGCTCGCCGGCCTCCTCTTTGAGGCCCTGCGCCTCAAGCAGGGCGTCGGCGCCCTTACCCTCACGCTTGGCGGCGATCCATTCTTGGGCCAGCTTCTTCGCCTCCTCCAGGGGCTTACCGCCGCCCTGCGGCTGCAGGGGGATGCTGATCTTGTTCAGCTTCAGCTGGGTGTTTTGCAGCAGGCTTTGGGTCTCGACCTCCTGGTCGCTGACCAGGGCCGCGCTGTCCAGGACCTTGCGGAGCTTGTCGGCCAAGAGGTCCTGGCGCAGGTCGAATTCGAAGTCGCTGCCGTTCTGCTGCTGGTACCAGGGTTTGAAGGTGTTCAAGTAGAAGCCTTCGTTGAAGCGGCCGTCCTTTTGGAAGTTGGGGTTCTGCCGGATCTCGCGGGCGAGCTCGACGTCGGGGACGCGCAGGCCCAGGGAGTAGGCGGCCTGGGCGAAGAGGGTGTTGGCGATCAGGCGCTGCAGGACTTGGTTTTCGAGCATCTGCCGCATCTCGGGGCTGATATTGGTCTGGCCGAACTGCTCGAGCATGGCGGTCTGGTTTTCCACCCCCTGGGCGAACTTGCCCGCGGGGATGCCCTGGTCGTTGACCTTGGCGACCAGCGCCGTTCCGGGCCGGTCGGAGATGGTGCTGTAGCCGTAGAACAGGATGAAGCTTAGGGCGATCAGACCTAGGAGGCTTTTGGAAAAGACCGACGAGAGATTTCGCATTTGCTCGAGCATTTTGGGAACAACTCCTTGAAGCGGCGTGTATTTATTGCGGCTTTATTAAAGAGCTGATCGGCAAAAAGCAACGGGAAAGACGTGAAACGCCGAAAGGGAAACCTGTTATGATTCTTTATGTTTCACGTTTCCCTTTTCGCCGTTCACAGCTTCGAATTCCCGTTTGACTTGAATAGGGGCGAATGGTAGCCCGGAGCTGCGAATCCAACAGCGAGCGCCGCGGCGATAACTTAATGTAATTCTTCTGTGTTTTTCGCCTAACTAGGGATTAATCCAAATGATTCTTGATCCGATTTTAGGGCTCTTCTCCAACGACCTCGCGATCGATCTGGGCACGGCCAACACGCTGGTCTACGTGAAGGGCAAAGGGGTGGTCTGCGCCGAGCCTTCGGTGGTCGCCGTGCAGAAAGACGCGCGCGGGATGCGCAAGGTCCTGGCGGTCGGCCGCGAGGCGAAGGAGATGCTGGGCCGCACCCCCGGCAACATCGAGGCGATCCGCCCCATGAAAGAGGGCGTCATCGCGGACTTCGAGATCACCGAGGCCATGCTCCGCTATTTCATCCGCAAGGTGCACAACCGCCGCACCCTGGTCCGCCCCCGAATCATTATCTGCGTCCCCTTCGGCATCACCGAGGTCGAGCGCCGCGCGGTGCGCGAGTCGGCCGAGTGCGCCGGGGCCCGCGAGGTCTACCTGATCGACGAGCCGATGGCGGCGGCGATCGGCGCCGGCCTGCCCATCACCGAGCCCTCGGGCAACATGATCGTCGACATCGGCGGCGGCACCACCGAGGTGGCGGTGATCAGCCTGGCCGGCATCGTCTACTCCAAGTCGGTCCGGGTCGCCGGCGACAAGATGGACGAGGCCATCATTCAGTATCTCAAGCGGAAGTACAATTTGTTGATCGGCGAGCGCACCGCCGAGCAGATCAAGATCCAGATCGGCAGCGCCTTCCCCAACGGCGAGATCAAGACGATGGAGATCAAGGGTCGCGACCTCGTCGCCGGCGTGCCTCGGGTGATGGAGGTCAATTCCGAAGAGGTCCGCGAGGCCATCGCCGAGCCGGTGCACGCCATCGTCGAGGCGGTGAAGGTCGCGCTGGAGCGAACGCCGCCCGAGTTGGCGGCCGACATCGTCGACAAGGGGATTGTGCTGGCCGGAGGTGGGGCCTTGCTGGCCCACCTTGACGTCCTGCTGCGCGAGGAGACCGGGCTGCCGGTGACTATTGCCGAGGATCCGCTGTCCTCCGTCGTCCAGGGAACGGGCAAGGCCCTGGACCAGCTGGATTCGCTCAAAGGGATTACGGTTAATTCTTACTAGGTCGGGGCGTTCCTTCCGCCTTGGCCGCTTCCAGGTCCACATCTGAATCGTTTTTTTCCGGGCCGCCCCGCGCCCGGCATGGGCTTGGTATGTTTCGCCTGCACCGAAAATGGAAATGGCTTTTCTTCGCGGCCTTGGTCGCGGGGGGGCTGGTCTACCTTTCCCGATCGGGGGCGGGCGCTCCCAACCCAACCTGGTATCAGGCGCTGGCGCAGCGGGTCGTCTCGCCGGCGGCGCGGGTTTTTTCCGGCGGCGCGGCGCGTTGGCGCGATTTTTCCGACAGCTACCTGCAATGGCGCCGGGATCGGCAACGCCGCGTCGAGCTGGAGGCCGAGCTCGCAGCCTTGCGCGTCGAGGCCCTGCGCCTCCGGGAGGAGAACCGCGCGCTCCAAGCCGAGTCCGTCCTATTCGCGGAGAACGGCCTAGCGAAAGGCGAGGGCCGGCCGGCCCGGGTCATCGGCTACGACCCCGTGCCCGCCTTCCGCAGCATCACCATCGACCGCGGCCGCGAGCACGGCGTTATGCCCGACCAAGTGGTGGTGGCCGGGGGCGGAGTGGTGGGCCGGGTGATGCGCAGCGGCAGTCGCAGCAGCCAGGTCCTGCTGGTGACCGACCTGAACAGCGCCGTCGACGTCGTCGACGCCCGAACGCGGGCCCGCGGCCTCTTGGTCGGCAAGCGCAAGGAGATGGGCTTAAAGCGCGAGCGCTGGATGACGCAGGCCGAGTACGTCTCGGCCTCGGAAGAGATCGTCCCCGGCGACTTGCTGCTGACCTCCGGGCTGGACGGGGTCTTCCCGCAGGGCCTGCCGGTCGGCGTGGTCGGGGCGGTGAAGAAGGATTCCTCCGGCTTGTTTTGGCAGGCCGAGGTCGATCCCTACGTC
>SZOV01000011.1 GCA_030263375.1 Deltaproteobacteria bacterium PRO3 | reverse complement strand
CGTCCAGGTCGTCGATCAGCCGCCGCCAGGTTTCGGAGGCGGGGTCGAGGATGTCGACCGTGTTGCGCAGATCCATGCTGACCGCGCGCGAGTCGGGCAGCTTCCACTCCCAGAGGTCCTTGTCCTTGACATAGGCCAAAATCTTGGGGAGCGGCTCCCCGGGGTATTCCTGCCGCCAGGTGAGAGAGGCGCCGGATTCGCCCAAGTCGAGGACCCCCCAACCGATGCGGTCGCGGATCGGGAGCGCGGTCTTGTGGTGGTCGTACCAGCACACCTCCGCGGCCTCGGCTTTCAATTTTTCGAGGATCTCGGGGGGGAAGCTGAAATCGACGATGAAGACCTTCTTGCCCCGGACCTCGGCCTGGATCGGGTCGCCGTGGTTCATGGGGTAGAGCTCGGCCTCGGGATATTTGCGTTTGACCACCGCGGCGGCGGCCGCGCCGTCGGTGCAATTGGCATGGTAGAAACAGACGACTGGATCGGACATAAAAACCTCGGGGAATTATCGCAAAATTTTCAATTAAATCAATAATTTATTCCCTTAGCCTAGAAATGCGTAAACCAAAGCGGGCGCCGGTACGTCTAAACCTCGGCATGGGGGGTGCGGCGGAAAAATTCTTGGGCATTTACCATGGCTTCTCTTACAATTTCGACAAATCCGGCTCGGTACTCAAATAAGGAGGTCCTTGTGAAGCGCTCCCGTATTTTCGTCCTCATCGCGATGTTATTGTTCAGCGTCCCGGCCTGGGGCTTGGACCCGCTGGCGCCCCGCTCCGAGCGCGGCGAAGGCCGAGTGGTGGTCCACACGCCGCAACCGGACAACCTTGTCACCATCACTAACTTGAAGAATCGCGGCTCTTGGAATCCGAAGCCCGGACAGACCATCTCCGTTCCCGTCGGGGACTACGAGTTGCACGTGAAGATGCAGGACTACTCCTATCACCAAAATTTCCACGTCGCGCCGACCGAGACGAGCTTCCTCGTCGTACCGGGCTACGGCAGCCTGAAGGTGAACTCGCCGAACGCCACCGACAAGGTCACCGTTACGAGCGACAAGACCGGGCAGGTCGTGGCGACCTTCCCGGCGGCCGACACCAAGATCCTGCCGCGCGGGCACTACAACGTGAGAGTGGAGGTCCCCGGCATGTTGCCGGCCGTGAAGAACAACGTCTGGGTGGTGACCAACACGACCCGTGTCCTAGATGTCACCAAGCAGTGAAGGGGAAGTCATGAAATATCTTTCTCAATGGATTTTCGCCGCCTTGCTGCTGGCCGCCACGCCGGCCTTCGCGCTCGACCCGGTCGCGCCGATTTCCGAACGTAAGTTCGGGATGATCTACGTCAAGACGCCGCAGCCCGGCTCCGACCAGATCACGCTCACCGCCGTCGAGGGCGGCAAGAAACAGAGCCTCGAATCCGAGAAGGAGATCAAGGTCCCGATCGGAGACTACTCGGTCAGCGTCAAGATGCAGGACTACCTCTACGAGCAGCAAGTCAAGGTCGGCGGCACCGAGCGCACCGAGGTGATCGTGCCGGGCTACGGCAATCTCAAGGTGATCTCGCCGGAAGGCAGCACCGTCGAGGTCTACAAGACCGGCACGCAGAGCTTGGTCGCGAAGTTTCCCGCCAAGCAGGTCAAGGTTTTGCCCACGGGCTACTACGACGTCCGCATCCGCTTCGGGGACTCCTCGGTCACTTCCAACAATGTCTGGATCGTCACCAATACGACCCGCGAGATCGAGGCCAAGTTCTAGCGGGCTTGCATTTTTCCCCGCCATTTCCTATCTCGAGGTTTCATCCGTTTCGAAGGAGTCCCTATGTCCGAACCTTCGCCCGAGGTGGTCCTGGGCCTGATCCAAATGAGCTGCGTCGAAGAGCCGCGCCGTAACGTCGAAAAGGCGGTCGAGAAGGCGCGGCAGGCGGCCCGCGACGGCGCCCAGATCGTCTGCTTGCAGGAGCTGTTTCCTTCGCTCTATTTCTGCCAGACCAACGACCCAAAATTCTTCGACTTGGCCGAGCCGGTGCCCGGCCCAACCAGCGAGCTCTTGGGCAAGCTCGCCAAGGAGCTGGGCGTGGCGATCGTCGCCTCGCTCTTCGAGCGCGACGGCCAGGACTACTACAATACCGCCTGCGTCCTCGACGCCGACGGGAGCTTTTTGGGGAAATACCGCAAGGTCCACATCCCCGACGACCCGCGCAATTACTATTCCGAGCTGTTTTACTTCAAGCCAGGCAACCTGGGCATCAAGCCCTTCGCGACGAAATTCGCCAAGATCGGCGTGCAAGTCTGTTGGGACCAGTGGTTCCCGGAGGGCGCCCGCTCGCTGGCCCTGCAGGGGGCCGAGATCCTCTTCTATCCCACCGCGATCGGCTGGCAGGTGGTGGGGCAGGAGGAGCTGGGCAAGGCCGAATACCAGGCCTGGGAGACCGTCCAGCGCGGCCACGCCATCTCCAACACCGTCTTCGTCGCGGCCACCAACCGCACGGGCCGCGAGGACCATCTCAACTTTTGGGGCGGCTCCTTCGTGGCCGACCCATTGGGCCGGGTCTTGAAACGCGCCTCGCACGACCGCGAGGAAAACCTGATCGTCCCCGTCGACTTGAAGACCCTCGCGGAGGTGCGCAAAGATTGGCCCTTCCTTACCTGCCGCCGCACCGAGGAGTACAGCCTCTGAGCCCCGCCGCCACACCGCGAGAGCTGGGCTACCGCATGCCCGCCGAGTGGGAACCCCACGAGGCGACCTGGCTGTCCTGGCCCAAGGACCCGATCACCTGGCCCGACCGCGTCCCGCAGGCGCAGGAGGCCTTCGCGCGGATGATCGAGGCCCTGACGCCCCGGGAGAAGGTCCACCTGCTGGTCAACGACGCCGAGGCCGAGGCGCAAGTCCGCGGGAAGCTGGCTGGCCGCGTCATTCGCGGCGAGCACCTGCTCATCCACCGTATCCCCACCGTCGATTCCTGGATCCGCGACTACGGCCCCAATTTCCTCAAAGGACCGCGCGGCCTGGCCTACAACCGGTGGATCTTCAACGCCTGGGGGGGCAAGTACGAGACCCTGATGCGGGACGACGGCATCCCGCAGCGGGTCTCGCATTTGATCAACCTGCCGATGTTCGAGCCGGGGATCGTGATGGAGGGCGGCTCGATCGAGGTCAACGGCGCGGGCTGCGTCTTGACGACCGAACAGTGCCTGCTCAACCCCAACCGCAATCCGCACCTGAGTCGCGCGGCGATCGAAAAATATCTGCAAGACTTTTTGGGCGTGTCGAAGGTGCTGTGGCTGGGCGACGGCATCGAGGGCGACGACACCGACGGCCACGTCGACGACATCACGCGCTTCGTCGCCGCCGACACGATCGTGACGGCGGTGGAAGAGGATCCGGCGGACGCCAATTACCAGCCGCTGCAGGACAACCTGCTGCGCCTGCGCGCGATGAGCGACGTCGAAGGCCGGCCCTTCCGGATCGTTACGCTTCCGATGCCGGGCCGGGTCGAATCCGACGAGGGTCCGCTGCCGGCCTCTTACGCCAACTTCTACATCGCCAACGGCGTTGTCCTGGTGCCGGTCTACGCCCACGCCAACGACGCCCGCGCCTTGGCGACCCTGCAGGGCCTCTTTCCGGACCGCAAGGTGGTCGGCATCGACTGCCGCGACTTGGTCTGGGGGATGGGGGCCATCCACTGCGTCACGCAGCAGCAGCCGGCCTGAGATGTTATCGCTCGATTTTCGTTTCGGATAAGGGAGACTCTTGCAGTTGAATCGCGCCGGTCGGACAGGCGGCTGCGGCGGCGCGGATGTCTTCCTCCAAATCCCCTTGGGCATTGACGACGGTCGATTTCCCCTCCGCGTCCAGCGCGAAGGTCTTGCCCGCCGCGGCCACGCAGGCCGAGGCGCCGATGCAGGCCTCGCGGTCGATCGTAATCTGGATCATAGCTTCACCCCCGGATAGAGCAGCGGTGGAATCTGGTATTTCGCGACGCCCGAGACGTCGATCCGCGCGGGAAAGACGAAGGTCCGCGTGTTCAGCCGCGGGATCTCGGTCAGGACGCCCTGGGCATTATACACCGCGTAGAGATCTTTGTTCGTCAAATTCAGCGCCGAGCTCTCCGTGAAGCTTTTCAGGTTGCCCTGGCCGTCGCGGGTGAAGCTCTCGATGACGCGGGTCTGGCCTTCCTCCAGCTCGCGTTCGTAGACCTGATAGATCGCCTTCAGGCGGAACTCGGGGCGGAAGCGTCCCGGCTCCCGCAGCAGCGCGATGCGCAGGGCGCCGCGGTCCAGCGGCTCGCCCAGCAGGCTCTTGGATTGGAGGCCGAACTGGTTGATCTGAAATTCGCGCAAGACCCCGTTGTCGACTTCCTGGTCGTTGAGGAACATCACCACCCGAAGCCGATCGTCGAAGGCCGTGCAGAGGTTGGGTTGGTCGTCGAGGTAGTCCCACCAGCCGCGCAGGCTGAAGCTGCAGGCGATGTAGGCGCCTTGGTTGGGAGCGGAACGGCCCAGGGGGATCTGCAGGCGCAGCCGTCCGGTCGCCGTGTCGAAGGCCCACTCGCGGTAGCACTGCGCCACCGCGGGGCGGCGAAAGTCGCCCCAGAGGCCCAGGGTCAGCGAGGCGGCGAGGTAGCTTAGGGTGAGCAGGGAGAGGGCGAAGTAGGCACTTCGCCTCCGGACCAGGAAGAAGAGACTGAGAACCAGGAAGCCAAGGCCGGGGGCCAGGAAAGGCGAGGCGATTTGGCGGAAATAGCGGTTCCAACCCTCGACGCCCAGGCAGGCGAGGCCAAGCAACGCGAAGAGCGCGAAGGGAAGCCAAAGCGCTTTGAGCTTGCGAAGGTCCACGTCGGGTTCCTCGAGTCGGGCGGTTTATATTTGGTCGTCGATATATCAACGATTTGCCAACCGGAGGACATTTCGCTTAATTCGGCTTGAATCTCAACATGGAACTTTTAACATGCCCGATCGCGCTGCATGGATAACAAATCAATAGATAAAGGCGGGAGCGCATTTGCGTATCGCCTAGATGGATTGGAGGCGTAGCGAGATGGCTTGAGCGGGGGAGCCTGTTGATAACCGGCGGCTGCGGAATAACGATCGAAGGCGTAGACAAAGGCAACGCCACTCGCGAGCGCCCCATCTCTAGCTTGGGCTATGAAACCCCAGATTCTTTTGCCAGGAGACACAAAGAGTTGTTATCTGCTTAACCAAAATCGGAAGTTCCGATTGCTCCAACCAAAAGAAGGTCGATTTACCCCGCGCCACGAGTGTCGAATAAGAAAAATGAATAATTATTTCACTTTTCCCGATGAGCCACTCATCGCAGTTGAAATTCGCCTCCAATCAGCTGAAACTGACCTTCAAAAGGGTAGAGTTCTGAAAAATCGCAAAAAACGAACCTTTTGAGAGTTCTATTCCGAAAATAGCTTAAGTGGTCGTCCATGGATTTCACGAGGGGAATTACGCGTAGGTACTTGAAAAATAAGGATATTTATCTTGCTTGGGCCTGTTTGCTGCAACTTTTCGCCTGTTCGGGAGGGCTGAGCGGTCCCGTGGGTGGAGGTCCCGTCGCCGTCCCCCCCGCCGGGAATTTAGCCGCCCCTATCCAAGAAAGCGGGGCCCCCGGCACTCATTTCGATCCCGGTAAGCAGGCCAAATACCGGCTCAGCATCTACGGTGATTTCCAAAAAACCAATGAGGGCACCCTTTTCATCTCTGGCGAGGTGTCCAAAATTATCGCCGCGGCGCCCGACTTCGCCGGCCATGTGCTAAGGGCGATCGATTTTCGGACCCTCAATTACACGGATGTAGTTGTCCAACCCAAGGGTGATTCCCCAGGAACCGCTGCTGTGGAGTTGGAAATCAATGTCCCCTTCATTGCCGCCCAGGAGGTATTGGGCTCAACCTCCGCCACCTTAGTCTTTTACCTGAGTGCCGAAGCCGCCACCGTCCCTTCCGAACAGTGGGGCAAGACCCAGCCCTGCGCCGACCCAAAATGCGATCTTCCAAATTCGCACTTGGTGGTGCTCGAGGTCAAACCCATGGACTTACCCTTGTCAAACCCCGGGAACGACGCCGACAAGGCGGATTCCAATCGCTCCAAGGCCAACCTTGTGCATATGCCCGAAGCGGCGCCCTGAGTTCAACTCGCCTCCGTCAAAAATTTCATGAGTAGCGAATTTTTTTTCGGGATGCCGTGCCGCTCCATGCGAACATAAACGCTCTTGAGTGTTATGCCCAGCTCCTGTGCGACCTTGTTCTTGTCCATGCTGTGCCTCCGAAGCGCCTCGATCAACTGGGCGCGCTCACTTTCAGATTCATCGCCCTTCCTGCGGCCCGAAAGCGGGCCTGCAGCGGGCTGGGCGGGACTAGAGGATGGCACGGCCAATTCCGTCATCTTGAGGATCGCCGGCGTAATGGCCTCGCCATCGGCGAACATCATCGCGTTGCGCACAATGCCCTCGAGCTGCCGTACATTGCCGGGCCAGTCATGTTTCATCAGCATGTGGAAGGCCTCTTTGGTCACCTTGCAGGGCTTGAGGAAGAAGCGTTTCGCGACCCTCTGAATCAGGTGCTGCACCAAGTCGGGAATGTCCTCCCGGCGCTCCCTCAGGGGGGGGAGACGCAGCGTAAGCCCGTTGATGCGGTAGAACAGGTCTTCGCGGAATTTCCCCTCGCGCACCAATTGCGCCAAATCTTTGTTCGAGGCCGTTACCAGTCTCACGTCAACCTTAACCTTCTTGTTCGAGCCAAGAGGCCGGATTTCGCCCTCCTGGAGGACCCTGAGCAGCTTTATTTGCATGGGCAGCGGCATATCGGCAACTTCGTCCAAGAACAGGGTGCCGTGGTCGGCCTGCTCGAAGAGCCCGACGCGGTCACGGTCGGCATGGGTGAAGGCGCCCTTCTTATGACCGAAAAGCTCGCTTTCCAACAAGTTCTCCGGAATCGAGCTGCAGTTCTCCGAGACGAAAGGACCTGATTTCCAGGGGCTGTTGAAGTGCAGGGAACGGGCGAATAATTCCTTCCCCGTACCGGACTCTCCCCAAATCCAGACGGGAATCTTGGTCTTCGTAACGTGCTCCATCATCCGGAAGACCTGCATGATGGCCGGGGAATTGCCGACGATGTCTTGGTACTCGTACTTGAGATGGCTGCGAGCTTCCTTGATCTCTACGTGCAGGCTTTCGATGGTCTGAGCCTGCTCAGACACTTGATTCTCGAGTCTTTGCTGCCTCTTCTTCAACGCTTCCATCATCTGCGCGCGCTGGATCGCGAGGCCCGCCTGCGTTGCGAACCCTTTGATCAGCAACAAGTCTTCCGTCCCGAAGCAGTCCGTCTTGTATCGGTGGTCTAGGTAAAGTGCGCCAAAGACCCGCCCTGCGATCTCCAGGGGCACGACCAGGACAGAGCGAAGCTGATAGAGGTGAACCGATTTAAGCTTGTGGAACTCGTCTTCCGCCTGGGCATCGCGGCTCAGCACGGGGGAGCCGCCTTGGATCGCCTTTTTGACCAAGGTCAGTGAGAGCTTGAATTCCTCCTCGGCCAGGACTTGGCGGCTGAGGTGCCGCGCCATGGCGACCTCGAAACCCGGAAACTTGCCGTCCTTGGACTTGGGATTTTCTAATATGACGAAGCCGCGTTCGGCGCCGGTGAGAAGCAGTGAGGAATCCATAAGGAGCTCCAAAATCTCCGTCAGAACTTCCTTCTGCGCGACCCGGTTGGTGATTTCGCAAAACTGGCGGAAACGCTCCTCGCTGATCCGAGCCGCCTGTCGATCGACTGGAGGAGGCAAGGAGGCAGACTTTACTCCGACGGCCTCTTTTTGAGCAGCCCGCTGCAGCGGTTTTTTTAGGTCCTCATTGAGATCGAACAAACTGCGCTTGTTCTCGATGTCCATCTTGATTTCCTCCGGTTGGTTGGCCGACAAGGCCCGCCATAGCGAGTCTTCCAATGTCTGAGTCTGTGCCGACAGCCCCTCCAGGCCGTGACGATCAAAAAATACTTTCAGCAAATAGTGGCAAGTCAGGCGAAATCCGACACTTTCGATTCCCTCAAGCGAGGAAAAAACCTGCAGCGCCATTTCCCGAGAGAGGGCCCTTGGATCCGACGATAGGAATCTCGACAGATCACGGATGGCCTCATCCTGAGGCGAGACGGTGCCCTTTGCGAAATCAGCCTCGGCCTCATGAAATTGGACATCGGGCCAGCCCGCCAGAAACTGTGCTCGCCACTTACCCCATAGGGCGATCCGCCGAGCCCGTACGTCCAAGCGTCTGTCCCGATCCAGCAGCCTTTCGAAGATATTCTTGGCCAGGCCATAGTCGCGGTATTGAAGAGCCGCCTCTCCCCGCAACTGCAAAAGCGAGTCGACCAGGTTAAGGGCATCCAAGGCTTCGAGGTCTTCGCTGAGCTCCCCGAAGGCATTTTGTAGGTTTTGGGTCTTGCCGCAATCCAACTGAATTTGCATCCACTGAATTTTGGCGATCGCTTGCTCGGTGGGGTTGCCAAGGACCTGCAAGACCGCCAGCGATTGCTGCATGGTCTCACGAGCCTCGGCATATCGGCCCAGCTCGGAAAGCAACAGGGCACGATTGCCGAGATATCGGGCGCGTTGCGTCCGGTAGCCCGAGGCCTCGGCCTGCGAAATGGCGCTTTCGATTTCCTTGAGAGCTTCCCGCAGGCGTCCGCGCTCTTGCAAGATCGCGGCCTTGCCACCATGCCCCAGCGCTATCAGTTGCGGGCGTCCTGTCGCTTGATAATGCGCCTGGCAAGCCTCCAGGCGCGACAGGGCTTCGTCGTAACGGAGCTCGCGAAGGCAGATCTCGCCCGAGACTTGCTCGATTTCGCCGAGGATCTCCGCATCTTCCAAAGGCAGTTTCCGAGCGCGGTCCAGGTGTTCCTGTGCCAGGGAATAAGCCCGGACTTTTTGAGCCAGCCTCGCCAAGAGCAGATAAGCCCGGGCCTGATAGGGCAGAAGCTTCGGAAATCGGGATGCATCGCCGGCCTTCAAACATCGCTCGAGAACCGTTATGGCATTCTCGGAATGGCCCCAGCTGTAATTTACGAGGCCGGTATAGAAAAGGTATTTGGTCAGCTGCAGTTTGGACTCGTCGTCCACGCGCACGCTGAACCATTGCTCGTAGGCCCGAAGGCTGTCCTCGAAGCGGTCGAGACGATAAAATAGATTGGCGCGGTGGGCGTGGAGCAAGACTGGGTCGACCGCGCCGTCCGGCAATCGGCAAAGAACCTCGGTCAGGGCGATGGCGCGGTCATACAAGTTTCGGCGCTCCAAGCGGGGAATCGCCTCGAAGGCGTATCCGATCAGGAGGTCCTGGAAGCCGCCCTCTTGTGCGCAGGTTAGGAGATGGAACAAATCTTCCTCTCGTGTCGTCGCCCGCCAGGCTCGCGCAAAGTATTCCGCCCAGGTGCGCAGCACGGCTGTGCCGGCCTGGCTCTCGAAGAATTTGGAAAGACCGGCTCGTAGACTGGGGTAACGAAGCGAAAGCTTGGGTTGCAAGGGACTGCGGGACCGCAGCCATTCCTTGCGGTCCAGTTCCGCGAGAGCCGCATCCAGCTCCGAAACCTCACCATCCCAGCATTCTTCGATCTCGTGCCTCTCGGGGTCCCGCGGGGCCAGGACGATGAAGGAAAGGAGCCGTTTGGCGGCTTCTCCCAGTCCTTGATATCGGCGAAAAGAAGCTTCTTCCAAGCTCTTGGGAATCGCCCAATGGATTTTGTGGACATCAGATTCTGCGCGATCCGCGAGGAAAGCCTTGAGATTTTCCAGCGCCAACAAAGGACGGCCGCCCGAAATGCGTGCGATGTCTGCGAGCTGCTCGGGAGCGATCTCCGTACCTGCGGCAAATTCAGTCAGCAGACTCAAGGTGGCGGTTTCGTCCAAGTCATTGAGGCGGATCTCGCGGGCGTCCCGAAGCAGTTCCGGAGACTTCCGGAATAGCGCTTCCTTCCGCATGTGGTCGGAGTCCCATTCCAGGACGATCCCCAAGTCGCCATGCCGCCTCGACAGGACCTTGAGGAAAACCTCGAGATCCGCCAACTCCAACGAATTCCACCGGTGCAGCTCGGTATAGGCGAGGATTCCTTTCCGACCTTGAACCCAAATGGCGTAGGCCTCCGCCTTGGCATAGGCATCGCCCGGTATCGCCTCGCCCTCCGGAAACTCCAGCCACCCCGTTTCCGAGGGCGGGCCCTGCTGGCGAAAAAAATCTCCCTGCAAGAGATGTTTCCAGCGCAGCTCTTCCAGCAAGCGGCTGCGGCCGACGCCGGTGGGACCGTTGAGCAAGACCATTCTCGAGCCGCCGCTCAGGTGATCTTGCAAGGCCTCCCATTCGCGCTGCCGGCCGATCAGAGGAAGCTTCTCGATCGGCAGATCCTGGCGCTCGGCCGGCTGCGCCTCCAATTCCTCCCGGTGATTGCGCAGGTAGCGCAGCACGGTGCGCACCGACCCGGGACGATGACGGGGGTCCAGGTTCAAGAGTTTGAGGAGTAGGGCTTCGAGGTACTCGGGAATAAGAGGTCGGGAGAGGCGGGGAGACGGAGGACTGCCAATCTGGCCCAGGCGCTCGGGGCGGAGAATTTCGGAGTAGGGAAATTTTCCGCTCAAAAGCTTGTAGAAGACAACCCCCAAGGCGAAGAGATCGCTGCGCTCGTCGTAAAGACCCGAGAAGATCTCGGGCGGAAGGAAGGGTAGCGTGCCCCTGATCGCCGCAGTCCGCCGACCAAGCCCGGATGGCGTCGCGAGACTGAAATCCAGGATCTTGATCTGGCCGGAGCGGGTTAGCAGGAGATTGGAAGGTTTGAGATCGTGGTGCAGGATGTTGCGGTGGTGAAGGTAATCCAGGCCCTGGCAGGTTTGGAGAATGATATCCTCCCACTGCTCTATCGGGCATTCCTCAGGCAAGCGGTCGAGCGTCTCGCCGTCCAAGAACTCCATGGCGATGCAGGCGGGGGTCCCTGCGCCTGCGTCGCCCTGAAAGAAATCCAGGATCTTGACCAAATTGGGATGGGACAGTTGCGAAAGTACCCGGGCTTCCTCCCGCAAAAATTCGAGGGTAGCGGGAGGCAGATCTTCGCGCAGGACCTTGAGAGCAATGGGCTTGTCCTGTTGGCGGGCCAGAAAGACTTTCCCCAAGCTGCCTTGGCCAAGAAGCCTTTCGATCCGAAAGCGGGCCGCGATGGGAGCCGAAATTATCATGAGCTGACAAAATCTTGCCTTATTTCAGCTCACGGATAAAGTTAGAATTTACAAAATTTTCACATTCCAGAATTGTCTTAAATATATAGAAATTCTTGAGATTTCTTCATTGGCCCGCTAATGTATTCCTTTGGGGCCGCCCCCACGCTTCGGATCTTTTCCCAGGTCATTCCCGAGCTCCGCATCGCTCCAGGGCCGGAACAGTGCGGAGTTGGATGCTTCAAAACTGCGGAGAAATGCCGAGGGAAAGAGTTCTCCCGGGGATTGTTCCGCGAAGGCCTGGCGATCCGAAGGCGAAAGCTCAAGCCACGAGGCGGCGATCTCCGACGCCAGGACCCTTTTCTGATCGGGTGGTAATTCCGTGAATGCCGTCCCCCAATTCATGGCCATTCCCAGACTGATCCGATTGCGCAAGTCAAAGGACTCAAGCTCCTCTGGGCTGGGCTTGGGCGCTAGATCCTCTGTCAGCTCCCAGCCCTTCCAGTCCTCCGGCGGCAGGATGCCTTCATGGACCAGGTCCAAGCCCTTGGCGTTCCGCTCGAGGCTATGCTCGACGTAGGCTTCGATGTAGGACGAGGGGATCAGCTCCGAGCTCATCGGCTTCGTTTCCAGCCGAAGATAAATGTCGCGGAGCGGCTCGTCTCTCCACGCCTTCCAGATGCCGATCGAAACCTCATGGGCTACGGTGATCGAACCGATCGCTTTGATGCCGGGGTGTTCCAGGACCTGGGTGCGCAAGGCGCGGAAGGAAGCATTCAGGCTTCGGCTTCCCTGACCCAAGATGGCTAGAGTGAGGTTGATCAGTGCTTCATTTGGCTTTCGTCCCATCTTCCGATTGTCAATGGCGAGCGAGACGGAGGTGTTCAGGTAATCCTGCGCGGGTTTGTAACCTTTTCTAGCTAGCATATCCAGGACGCGAAAGGCCTCCGGATCCCCAGCCTCGACCGCTTGGACCAATTGACCCAAGGAACGTTTGCATTGAGAATGCTCCAGAACGGCTCCAATCGCGTCGTAGAGCGCGACGCGGCGGATGTTGCTGGGCTTGTTGCGCGAGGGCAATTTCTGGAGCGCTTCCAGGTCAAGGCTTCGGGCAAGCTCTTGAGCCGAGGGATTTTCCAGCGCCAGCAGTGGTCCGAGGACCTCCAAAACCGCTTCGCGGTCCCAAATCAAGTCCGCTCCGATGGTCTCGTTTCTCAAGGCCTCGATGGCGGCATAGCCGTTCTTGCCGCCGCTCCTCGCGACGTAAGTCATCGTGAGGATGGCCAGACGCGCATTATCTTCGAAATCCGCCTCGCCTTGGCGATAGTGCCGGATGGCGGATTGCAAGACACGAATGTCCACTTCGCCTAGGATGGACCAGGCTTGCGAATTGCCCAGCTCGGCCAGGACCATCAGATCGTCGGCGTGCAAGAAAAGTCCGAACTCATGCTCCAGAACATCATTTCGGATTTCCTGAAGATCAAGTCTTTGCAGCATCGCCCGCGCGCCTTCGTGCTGCACCACCTCGTGCATCGCGAATAATATCGTGAGGACCAAATGGTTCTGCTTCGCGAGATCTTCCCAAGCGCCTAGGTCGAGCCTTGCGAGGCCCTGGAGGATTTCCTCGCTCGGCATTTTCGGATCGGCGATTCGCTGGAGCATGGCGGGAACGACAAGGGGATTTTGCCGGGCCTCCTCGATGAGCCGATCTATAATGGATCTCTTTTCCGCCCTGCTGATCGAGGAACACAAGGTGTCCAAGAGCTTGTCGATATCTTCCCACCGGATCGCCATCGCGACGGCGCCCCCAGCCAATATGGCGGCAGAACCCAGCGAGATTCCGGGCCCCGAGTCCTTCCGAACCTTCGGATCCAGCCGGAACACGGCGGGTTGGCGAAAGCCTCCGTCGCCCAGCGGGGTCGCGCCGGTGAGAGGCGATAGTGCATGTCCTTCCCTGGGTTTATCGACCGCGATCGGGGGGAAATCCCTCAGAACGGCCGGCGGGAAGAATTCTCCGCTTTTCTTGAGTATCGCAATGGTCATCGTCATGCTCCTTTGGATCTAAGGTCTTTCAATGAAAGGACTTGGGTCCCTTCTTGTTCGCGTCCTGTTCGGCTTCTTCACCCAGCTCCGCCTTGCTCCAAGGCCGGAACAGGGCCGAGTTGCTTCGATGAAAGGCGAGCAGGAAGGTGGGCGGGGGCAGCGCATCCGGCCCTTTCTCGGGGAGTTCGCGCTTGTAAGGTTCCCGATCCGAAGGCGAAAGCGCCCGCCAGGCGGCATGGGCGTCCTCGGCGACAATTTGGCGCTGTTCGGGTGGAAGCGAGAGGAAGGCCTCGTCCAATACCAGCGTCATTTCTATGTGGATCTGCTCGATTTCCCGCGCTCGATCCTTTTCGAGAACGACTTCCACCGGTCTCCGCTCGACGGGCCCATTGTGGATCAGCCTCTTGCCTTGGGCCCATAGCTCGAGGCTGCGCTCGACATAATCTTCGATATACAAGGAAGGGATCAGTTCCAGGCTCATCGGCTTGCCTTCCTGCCTCAAGTAAAAGTCGCGGTGCGGCTCTTGACGCCAGGCTTTCAGGATTCCAGCGGCGATTTCCTCGGGGTCTTTGGATGGGAGAGAGTCGATTCCGGGCTGGGCTCGGACCCGCTCCTCCAAGAACTGCAAGGAGCGATGGTAGGATAAGAGAGTGCCGTCAAGCATCGCGGCCGCCCACTCGATTAGATTTTGCTTCTTAGCTTCCTCCTTGAAGGGCCAGGGATCCAAGGCGGACATGCGCAGATCGCCCTCCGCAACTCCTAGCCATCTCAGCAGCAGGAGAACGACCATGGCATCCGAATCGTCGTCCTCGGCCGCCTTCACCAGAAGGTCCAAGGATTGAGAGCATCGGGAGTACTCGAAAGCGACGGCGATCGCTTCGTAGAGGGAAATCTCGGCCATCATGGGGTCGCCGTGGCGAGTGGGCAGCTTGCGGAGGGTTTGGAGATCGAGCCCGGCGGCGATCTCGCGGGCGGATTCGTTGCCGATTTCCAGCAGAGGTCCCAGCACCTCCGCCACGGCCTCCCGGTTGGCGATCCATTCTTCCCGAATATATTCGCGTCTCAAGGCCTCGATGGCGGCATAACTGTTCTTGCCTCCGCTCCGGGCCACATAAACCAACGCTTCCAGCGCCAGACGGGCGTCAGACAGGTCGTACTGGTCGCGGCGATAGCCCGCGAGCACCGACACCAGGGCAGTCACGTCCGCCTCGCCCAATAGCCACCAAGCCTGGGGGTTTCCCAACTCGGCCATGAGAAACAGCTCCGGTGCGATCGAGAGCATTTCGCCGAAATCCGCCTGAGCCCGGCCGCGATAAGCCGTCAAATCCAGCTCCCGCAGGATCTGGCGCGCCCCCTCGTGCCGGAGGCTCTCGCCTAAGACCGCCAAGGCCCAAAGCACCTCCGCATCCTCGACCGCCAAAGGCTTCCACGCGTCGAGGTCTAGCTTCATGAGCCGATCGACGAGGGCGGATTCCGCCGGGTCTCCTACCTGGGCCAGGAGCAACAAGGGGCGGAAAAAGTAGGGATCTCTCGGGACCTCTTCGAAGAGTCCATCGAGCAGGGCCTTCTTCTCTTGGGAATCTTGGGACAAGATCAAGCGGCGCATGATTTCTGCAATATCCTCGCGCCGGATCGCCATTGCGACGGCGCCCGCGGCCAAGATGGCGGCGCCGCCAGAGCCCGCTATCCCGAAATCGCGTCGGAGTCGCGGATCCATGCGGAACACTGCCGGTTGGCGAAAGGCCTGTGGGCCGAGGGCGCCGGAAGGGGGATGGGTGGGTCCGGCTTCCGCCGGATGATCGGTCACCATCGGAGTCGAGGGAGCTTCTCGAAGCTCGACCCGCGGGAAAAACTCTCCGTTTTTCTTAAGCAAGGAAATGGTCATGATACCTCCTAAATCGAATCGGAACCGCCGGCGCAGATGCCGGGCAAACGCTTCCAGTCGGGCGAGGACTCGCAGTTCGGCAGGACGACGATCAGGGGAGCCGGCGCGGCGAAACGCGTCCATAATGTTTTCCCCAGCATCACCAGCCCGCCGGCCACCGCGCCGGGCACGAAGAATCCGGTGCCGACCGGCAACGTCTCGACGAATCGTTCCCAAGGCGACTGCTCCCGTGCCGCGGCCTTGAGCGTCTGCTCCAGCGTGGCGCATCGGGTTTCGTTGCGAGGATCCTCCTTGCCCAGGGCCTCCTCGCAGCCCGCCCTCACCCGGCGGTACATGGATTTGGACCACTGAGGATCGCCGGATTGGATGCAGATGCGTCCGGGTTCCCGGGATTCGCGATCGAGGATGAGGACGCTGGAGGCAGGCGCCAGCCCCAGAAGGCGTTGGAGGTTACGGATCTGCTCCGGTTGGAATTGGTCGGCGCCGGATTCTTCGCTCGCCACCCGCAGGCGAGCGCCCATCGCGGACTCGGCACGACAGAGCCCGAGTTCAAAACCGCCGTAGTCATTCGGCCCGAGGCCGGGGCGGGATTGAAGGATATGGGTCTTTTCATCCCATTCATACCCACGGTAAGCGAAGAATTCGAAGGGAACGGCGCTGACTGGCATGCTTTGACTCCTTTGGGCGATTTCATTCACCGCTTGAGTGAAAGAAAAGCAAAGGGCATGCCATATCGGTGGCGGGGATAAAACGAGCGAGATTTCCTGGACATATTAAAATTGCCGAGAAATTGGGGCGACCGCGGAATTGAGAAAAGTTAATTTTCTAACCTTAACGCAGTTCATTTATTACAAAATAATTACCCTCTTCGTCTTGGATTGCGCCCTTATCTTTGTAACTAACTGAAATTCATTGGTTAATTTTTTTGGCATTCCTCTTGCTTTTAAGTCCGCCAGGGCCAGACGGGCCCTTTTGGAATTTAAAAACGGCCCCGCAGGGGCCATCGAAATGGAGGACGTGTGAAAAAAATCGTATGGGCTTTTAGCCTTTTGTTTGGAATCTCAATGCTCAGCAGCGTCAGCCGCGCCGATTGTAAAACGGATGCGGAAACACTGTTGGGCGCCATCACCCTGGGTATTAGTTGCGGCACCAAAGAGGGCGCCGGAAGCGCCCAATATGCAGATCCGGCGGCCAATGCACCGGAAGAGCAACCGACATCCGCGGCTCCACCCGTTGCCACCGGCGTATCAACCTACGAGATGACCCCCAATTGGAGGGAAAAGACGGTCAATTTTCAGTGTAACGTTCCTTCCTCGGTGGAATGCGCGGCCGAAGTCGCCGATTGCAAGGAGCAGGTCGGAGGATGGTACGACAAGGCTATTGGATCGACCTGCATCCACGCCAACAGCAAGATCCTATGCACCTATGAGCATTTGTTGGCTTTGCAGAAAGATTTGCATCAATTTGTGGCGGGCAGCAATAGCATCGGTCAGTTGAAGCAATGTATCTGGAAAGAAGGAAATATCCAAATCAGCCAGGATGATATGGGCGCTTTCGCTCATACGGTCTGTTCCTCGATGGTCAAGACCGACCAACCCACTCAGGCATGCGCAAATGCGGAGGCCTTTTGTAAAGACGAAATGAAGAGCCATCTCAAGTTTTTGTTGTCTTACGATTGCAAGTTCCAAGATTCCTACTATTCCTGCAGTAAAAAGGCGCACGATATGATCCGAGACCACGCCTGGAAACACGCCTCGGATACCCATGGCCAGAACGTCTTCGGTGCTTGCAACCTGCCTTTCGCGCTCAAACTGGCCAATGGCCTCGCGCAGGCTGATAATCCGCCGGTCCACTTCGTTTACAATCCCGATCTGTTGTCCGATTCAAAACAAAACGGAGCGGAAAATCCGGGCTCCGACGAAGCGGGTGGAGAAAAGACTTCGACGGGGGGCGCGACGGTCATGCCGGCCGCCGCACCTTCGGTGCTGGGACAGGCTTCGGAAATATCGGGTTCGGGATGTTCCTTAACGCCGGGTCAGGCTTTGTCATCGTCCCTTCCGGGTTGGCGGATTCTCCTCTTGGCGTTCGCCGGCTTGGCGATAGTTCGTCGAGTTGGGTGGCAAATAATTTCCCGGAAGCGCTCCTAGGGGGCTTGCATCAGTTCGGTTTGTTTTCGTGATTTTTTGGAGACGTGTGACGAGGGTCTCGGCTTCACCCCCGGGACCCTCGTTATGACGCTAGCCACGGGCTGCATAAAAAGTACCTGCGATGTTTTTACCGCCGAAGGTTGCCCACAATAGGCCGGCGTTGCCAAAAAAACCCATGACCTTGGGGATTACTGAATCGTCCGCCATGGGAGCGTTCGAAGGATATTGCATACCTGCTGACTTGATGAGGGAGATGTATAAGCGGCGCAGGAAATTATTACAAAATTTTTACATTTTTGAACTTATGGGAATAAAATGAATTGTTTAACTTATTGAAATTATTAAATTTAATTTTGGCATTCCGCTTGCTTTATCTCGAGGCAGGGGGGAACACCATGGAAGAAAATCTCGAATTGGCGTTGAAACAGCTTTTGGATCAGGCGGATGACCAGATGCCGGAGATTTCTTTTCTAGAGGACTTTTCTGAATTCAACGACGTCGTACCCCCTTTGCCTCCGAGCTTGCGAAGCCATGGGTTCTCTTTTTCACCCGAGAGCCGTCATATCGATAACTTGGTGGATCGCACCATGGCTCTCATGTTCGGCCTTACCACAGAAGCTCAAAATTCCGACTGTGCCGACCGAAGGAAATCCCTGCTTGGCAAGGCCCATTGGCTGGTCTCGGCTCTGAATACCTTGGCGAGCCAAGACCCCTTCTTCAACATACATCAAGAAGCTCTGGATTTCTTGAACCAGCAATATCGGCATCAGATCCGCTGTCTCGGCGAAGAAAAGCGACTGCTAGTCCTGGAGAAGATTTCGCGCGACGTGCTTTCCCACCAGGCTTTCGTGGAGGCCGCCTTTCCGGAGCACGGCGATTTTTTGCAGGCCTGGCGTCAGTATCACCAGAGTCGTCAACGGCGAGTTGACGCACTTCGCGCCAAGGGTGACAATGTAACGGCTATGTGGCCGACTTCTGAGGGGGAATTTTCGATCCGTTCCAGGAATCAGCAGGACAAACTGTCCGGCAATTTGGCCTTCTTCAAGGGCTACTGCTAAATTTTCAATTCAATAAGGGGGAGTTACATGATGCAAAGCAATAAAGTGGGTGAAACGGGCAAAGCTCAAGGAGCTTACGCCAACGAAGCTCCGAAGAAACAAGCCCTGGCGTCTGTCGGGAAGGGGTATCTTATCGCCACCAGCCGGGAGGCCCTCGAAGGCCTGAAGCAAATGGGGCCAAAACAGGTCGTCGCCTTCGCGGTGGGAACGGAAGTTCGTTACGTCAAGGCGAATTCGGCCGCCCAGTATGAGAAGAGCCTAAAGAAAAGCGGCCAGGCCTATGTCAAGTTGAATGACCAGCAATTCAGCGAAGTCACCTGGGGCGGCAGCAAGGCCTCGGTGGGCGCAAACGTCGTTCAAAAGGGCGGAAAACGTGCGGGCGGCCCGAGCTCGGTATCCCGTCAGGTCATCTCAGAACACTTGAGCGAGCGCTTCAAGGAGAAAGCAAGCGCACCCACGCCTCAGGCACGAGAGCACTTGACCAGGCAAATCAATGTGGCCGTCGAGGAAAAGTTGGCAAACATCAAGCAGAAAGCCGGTCAGCCGAAGAGTCCGAAAAGCCTTCCGAATACCAGTCGAAACAAATGAAGGTGAGTCTGAATCAAGATGCCTGGAATTGATGAAAACGGCGAACGTCGCAAGCGCCGATGTCATTGTCTAGATCCAGAGCTTCTCCGGGCAGGCGCCATTGTTCACTGCAAATCCCGATTTCCTCCTGTTGGAAAGTTTGAATCGAACCTAGCGGTTATCTTTTGAAAATCGTGACGTTCGCCGTTCTTAATTAGATAGGCAAAAATTGGGCGCCCGGCATGATTCGAACATGCGACCTCGGGTTCCGCAGACCAACGCCCGGCATTTTTTCCAGGATATTCCCGGCGGCTCTTGCTATGTTGGCGCGCATGGAAACCGCCGCCCCGGCGCCCGCGCCGCTCCCCGGCCCGCGCCGCGACCTCGCCTGGTTCGCCTTTTTGCTGCCGCTCGCCCTCGCGGTTTGGGCCCTGCGCGCCTATCCCGAGGTCCTGCGCAAGGGCGCGGACCAGAGCTACCTGCTTCAGGTCTCCCTGTGGACGCTTGTCAAGCTGGCCTCGGTCTTCTACGGCCTCTACTTATTGCCGGGCCTGGCCTTCTTTGCGCGGCGTTGGCCCGCGGCAGGGCTCGGCGAGGCCCTCGGCGGCGGGCGACTCCTGATGGCCTTTGCCTTCGGCATGACGGCCCACGTCTTCGCGGCCCTTTTGCAAAAGACCCTGCACCTGGGCTACCGCCCTTGGAGCGTCTTGGCTTGTCTCGCGGTTTCCTACCTGGTGCTGGGCTGGCTGGCCGGAAAGCTCCCGATGGAGCGGCTGCTCCGCGAGGCGCAAACTCCTCGGCCGGAGCGCCCCGAGCGGTTGGCGACCTACGGCCTGCTGGCGGTGGGCGGTGTTCTGCTCCTCGAGATGACGCTGCGCGCCCGCGGCACCAGCCTCAATCTCTCCGGCGACGGCTACCCGCACCTGATCAACACCTTGGGGACGATGGTCGACGGCCCCTTTCCGGACGGGCTGCCCTTCTTCACTACTTTCATTCTCAACATCCACCCGATGGGCTTTCACGCCCTGCTCGCGGGCTTGAAGACGCTCACGCCGGGACTGCTCTATATCGACCTGTTCCGCTATTTTTCCGTCCTGATGGTGCCGATCTTCCTCGCCTGCATGTACGGCTTCTTCTCCTATTTGGGGAAGAGCCGGTTGGTCGGGGCGCTGGGCGCCTTCGCCGCGCTCTTCGTCAGCGGCGGCGGGCTCTCGCTCGGCATCCCCATCGTCTTCTTTCCTTGGTATTGGTCGATCGCCTGGTGCCTCTCGGCGGCCGTTTTCTATATATTGCTGAAGAGCGAATTGAACTCTGCGGGGCTCTGCTTCGCCGCGGGCCTGGTCTTCGGCACCGGCGTCCTGCTGCATCCCTTCTTCGCCCTGCGGATGGGCGCGATCATGGCCTGCTTTCTCCCGCTGGAATTGCTGCGCCGCGCCTGTTGCCGTCAACCGCTCGGGCCCGCCTGGAAAGGGGCCCTCGTCTTTGGCCTGGGCCTCGCGATCCCGGTGGGTACCTGGCTGGGGCCCTTGCTGGCGAAGTATCCCTGGGAGCCGACCTACGAGTTCGACTACATCGTGAAAAATTTCTCCGCCTTGGCGCCCGAGGGCGTGGAGTACCTGAAGACGATGAAGGGAAAGGGCTTCGCTCTGAAAGACCTTTGGCAATGGTCCTGGAAGAACTCCGGCCTCGTCCCGATCCTGCTGGCCCCGTTGGGCCTGGTCGCCTGCGTCGCCCGGCTTCGCGACTCGGCCTCGGCCCTGCTCGCGGCCTGGCTAATCGCGATGGGCGCCGCGACCCTCCTCGACCTGCTGCCCAATCCCTACCGCTACTTCGAGTATTTCTTCTTCGGGGTCCTCGCGCTCGCGATTTACGGCGCCGGCTGGCTCTTGGAAAAACTGTCCGGCGTTCCCCGCGCCCTCGCGATCTCGGTCCTGCTCTGTCTGGCGGCCTTGCAGATTCCCCGGGATTTTTTTCCGAAATACGGACAGGCCCTCCGTCTGTACGGAACCACCACCCTGACCGAGGCGGATATCCGTTCCGCCGAGTCCCGCGCCGCCCGCTACCTCGAATCGAAGCGCGCCGGGCGACTCGACCTCGAGTACGGCGGCTACCGCGGCTATCTCTGGTCGCGGCAGAAGAAAGTCTGGGACATCTACTTGAAGACCCGCAAGCCTGCGGCGCCCGCGACCAAGCCGGGGGGAATTTAACCCTTTTTTCCGGGCTCCGTCGTAGATGGTAAAGGTTGATAATCCCCGCAAGATCCACTAAACCATGTCCAGCCGCGACAAGGAGACCTCATGAATTTCCGATTATTATTCAAGATTTTTCCGGTACTGCTGTTCCTGGCCCTGCCTGTCCCCGGGAGGGCCCAGGCCGAAAAGGCCCTCTTGGTCACCAAGATCGCCTTTGGCTCCGATGGTACCGCCAAGGTTGGCTACGACACCAAGGGCAACGCCGCCCAGGAGGTCGAAAGCAGCAAGATCCAAAGCGCCCTCATTTTTTACGCCCTCGCGATGAACCGGCTCGACGCGGAGAGCGGCAAGGCCTTGCTCAACCAAGTACAGGCCTCCGTGGGGAAGATCGCCACCGAGCAAGGCCTGGTGCGGGCCGATCTCCTCAAGGGCAATCCGGTGCTCAAAGCGCTACAGGCGGCGCCGGCCGAGCAGACCCTCGACCTGACCTTTTCGCAGGTCGGCAAGAGCAACACCTTCGAGCTGAAACCCGAGACCGTCGATCCCAAGTTCCTCGCCCCCGCGGTGATCTATCTCTTCCAAGACCAGGTGAAGACGCTCTCCGAGAGCGGGGTACGCCTGATGGTCCTCGCGATGGGCGGCATGAACAAATGGTACCGCGAGGTGGGCAAGGCCTCCGACGCCGACAGCGTCGCCAAGGCCCCGGCCTACGCGCTCAATTTGGCCGTCGACATCCTGGAAAAGCTCGGCGGAAAAAAGAAGCCTAACTAGCCTCAAGAAGGAGAAGCCATGCGTCGTCGATTTTCGATTCTCTCGTTGGTCCTGTTGATGGGCGCCGTCTCGCCCCTGCTGCACGCCCAAGTCGTTGTCCCGGTCGGGGAAAGCATCAAGCCGGAGGGCGGCGGCGAAGAGGGCGGCGCCAAGAAGGCCGTCAAGAAGCGCCGCGCCGCGCCCGCCTCGGTGGTCAAGCCCGGTTCCAGCTTCATGATCCAGATGGCGACGGTGCTGAGCAGCGGGCTCAGCCAACCCGGCGAGACGGTATACTTCCTCGCCAACGAGGACGTCGGCAGCGGGCGTCCCGTCATCGCCTCCGGCGCGGTGGGGCGAGGCACGATCAAGCAGGTCGTCGCCGACAAGAAGAAGGGCAAGCTGGTAGTGGCCCTCGATTCCATCCAGGCCGTCAACGGCGAGAGCGTCCCGGTGGGCGGCGACGTGATGGTGGAGGGCCAGGGCTCGCAGGCCTCGGTGGCCTTCGGTGACAAGTTTACCGCGACCTTGGACGAAAAGGTCGTAATCCGGCCCAAGCCCGCGCCTCGTCCCAAGAAGGGCGAGGTCGCTCCCGAGATCAAGAAGGCCAGCGTCGAGATCCGCGGCAAGGGCGTGAAGACCGACATCAAGAAAGGCACGGCCAAGGGCAACGTCGAAGTGATCCTCGAGGCGCCCAAGGGAATGACCGTCGACGACGTCGAGCTCAACAGCGTCGCCTTGACCAAGGTGAACAGCTTCACGCTGCCGAACCCGGTGCGGGCCTCCGCCGCGAAGGCCAAGGTCGGCGACCGCAACAAGAACGGCGTTACCGACGTCAATTTCTCGATCGAGGCCTGGGACTTTGTCAAGTACCAGCCGCGCGGCAACAACGTCGTGACCTTCTCGGGCCGGATGAAAAACGGCACGCCCTTTGAGGCCACGAGCGGCGTCACGATCGACTACTAAACGACGACCATTTGCGGATGAATTTTTAGGGGCGCCGTCTCCGGCGCCCCTAAATTTTTATCGGGAGCTCGCGGCCCTCGCCGCTTGCAAGGTCCAGGATGACGATGCGGTGGTTGTTCGTGTCGGCGACGAAGAGCTCGCCGCCGCGCGCCGAGATCCCGCCCGGCTCGAAAAAGGCCGTGTTCGGGCCCAATCCCTTTCCCGGTCTCCCGGTGCCGGCGAAGCCGCGGCACTCGCGGGTCTCCGGGTTCAGCCGCTTGACCCGGTGATTGTAGGTGTCGGCGATCCAGAGCGCGCCGGCGTGGGCGGCGACGCCCAAGGGGTGTTGCAGGCGAACCTCATTCCCGACCCCGTCCTTGTCCCCGAACAGAAATAAATCCAGGCCGACCAGGCTCTCGACTTCGCCTTCCAGGGAGATTCTCCGGATCGCGCTCACCTCGCTGTCGGCCACGTAGAGGTGTTTGCCGTCGCTTGCGAGCCCGCTGGGCTGGGCGAGGGCCGCCCGGCTCGCCGGCCCGTCGATGCGGGCCTCGCGGCCGCTGCCCGCGAAGGGGACCATCAGCATCGATTCGGGGTGATAGCGCCAGACCTGGTGAGAGCCCGCCATTGCCACGTAGAGATAGGGCGGGACATAGCAGAGATCCCAGGGCGAATTGAGCGCCACCTCGAGGCCGGGGCCCGGGCCTTCGCCGGGCGGGGCCTGCTCGCCGGTGCCGGCGACAGTGTCGACGCGGCCCTGCTTCAAATCCACCGCGCGCAGCAGGTGGTTCTCGGTGTCGGCGACGTACAAGGTGTCGCCGACGCGGCAAAGCCCCTGGGGCTGGAAGAAGCCGGCCGTCTCGAAGCCGCCGTCCTCCATCCCGGCCTCGCCCGAACCGATGCGCCTGCGGACTTGTCCCGTCGCGTCCACCGCGAGGAGGCGGTGGTGGTTGCTGTCCGCGATCCAGATTTCTTCCGAGCCGGGGTCGGCCCAGACCTTCCCGGGAAAGAGCAGGGGGCCGTCGATGGGTGCCGGCACGACCTGCGGCCCCGGACCCTCCTTCAGGCTGCCCTTCTGCCGAAAGATCTCGACCAGCTCGGCGATCAATTCGTCCAAGGCCTCGAGGTTGCCCTCGCCGGGCGCCAGCGCAACGGCGATGCCCTCCGGGTCGATCAGGGCCAGCGTCGGCCAGGCGCGGATCCCGAACTGCCGCCACTGGCTCAAGTCCGGGTCGTTGACTACCGGGTGCTCGATGCCGTGGCGCGCGATGGCCTGGCGCACGTTCTCGTCGACCTTCTCGTTGGGAAATTTCGGCGAGTGGACGCCGATCACGGTGAGCTGGTCGGTGAAGCGGTGCTCGAGGAATTTCAGGTCCGGCAGGACGTGGAGGCAGTTGATGCAGCAATAAGTCCAGAAGTCGAGCAGGACCAGGCGCCCGCGCAGGTCCTTCATCCGCAGCGGGGCGGCGACGTTGAACCAAGTCAGGCCCTCGCGGAATTCGGGGGCATGGATGCGGCCTTCGAAGGCGAAGAGCGACATGGGCGCTGCTTAGAACGGATGTCCGAGGGATGCAACGGGAAGAAAAAAAGCCCCCGCTCGTTTGCGAACGGGGGCTGGAAATCCGGCATCGCCTAAGATGCTAATAGTAGTAATCGTTGTTCACCGGGTTGACCGGGTAGAAAGGCTGCCGTCCGGCTTGCACCCGCTGCGCCTGGTCGTAGAGATAGAAGGGGTTGCCGGCGCTGTTGTAAGGCTGTTGTAGGGCTGGGTTGGGCGAGTAGTAGTAAGGGCCCACCGGTGGGACCGCGCCCGGGACATAACCCGCGTAGGGACCGGGGTAGGGGACGTAACCGGCGTAAGGATAGGGACCGTAGCCACCATAGTAACCGTAGCCGTAACCGTAACCGTAACCATAGGGACGTTGTCCGACGACCACGGTGTCGAGGGCCTGGGCGCTCGGCGCGGCCAAGCTGAAGCTGGCGAATACCGCCGCGAACAGGCTCAAGCTCAAGAGTAGTTTTTTCATGATTTCCCTCCGCAATAGGCTGATAGCCCCCGCTTCATCCTCTCGGACGAAGACCTTGGAAAAAAGGTTACATGAGGGGAAAAAGAAAGGCCATCCCCAAAGCGGCGGCGACTCAAGTTCCCGAAATAAGGGAGGTTTTAAGGACGCTGCGCGATCGGGACCCAGTGTTGGTCCTTGGGTCCCACGTAGTCCTCGCGGGGACGGATCAGCCGGTTGTCGGCGTATTGCTCGAGGACATGGGCGCCCCAGCCCGAGATGCGGCTCATCGCGAAGAGCAGGGTGAAGAGGTCGGTGGGGATCCCCAAGGTGTAGTAGACGGAGGCGGAGTAGAAGTCGACGTTCGCGTTGATTTTCTTCTCGGCGATCATGAAGTCTTCGATCTTCTTCGACATCTCGTACCACTTGAGGTTGCCGGTGGCGAGGCTGAGCTGCTGGCTCATCTTGCGCAGGTGCGTCGCGCGCGGGTCCTCGGTGCGGTAGACGCGGTGGCCGAAGCCCATGATCTTCTCGTGCCGGCCCAGCAGGTCCTTGACGTAGGCGAGGGGATCCTTGTCGCCGATCTCGAGCAGCATCTCCATGACGCGCTGGTTGGCGCCGCCGTGCAGCGGACCCTTCAAGGTGCCGATCGCCGAGGTGATCGCGCTGTAGACGTCGGAGAGCGTGCTGGCGGTCACCCGCGCGGCGAAGGTGGAGGCGTTGAAGCCGTGGTCGGCGTGCAGGATCAGCGCGATGTCGAAGACGCGGGCGCTGGTCGGGTCGGGCTCTTTGCCGGAAAGCATGTAGAGGAAATTTGCGGCCTGGCCGAGCGCGGCCTTGGGCGCGATCAGGTCCTGCCCGCTGCGGATCCGCTGGAAGGCGGCGACGATGGTCGGCATCTGGGCGACGAGCCGCAGCACCCGGGCCTTGCTGGCTTCGATCGAATTGTCCTCGGGATTGGGGTCGTAGGAAGAGAGCGCGGAGACCGCCGTGCGCAGGGCGTCCATCGGCTCGGTGGTCTTGGGCAGCATGCGCAGCAGCTGCAAGACGCCGTCGGGGATGGCGCGCTGGGACTTGAGCGCCTTGTCGAGCTCGGCCAGCTGGGCCTGGTTGGGCAGACGCCGGTGGAGGAGGAGGTAGACGACCTCCTCGAAGGTCGCGTGTTCGGCCAGTTCGTGGATGTTGATGCCGGCGTAGATGAGTTCGCCCTTGTCCCCGTCGATGGAGCACACCTCGCTCTTGGCGACAACGACGTCTTTCAGGCCTGCTTTGATCTCGGACATAATGAAAAAACCCGTTTAAAATTAAGGTCAAACAAGTGGAGCCGCTATATTCCACAAGTTTTTTAAATATGCAAAAAAAAGATGTCCCTCGCCAGGCATTCGAGGTCGCTGAGGGAAATTTTTGCCTCCGAAGGAAAATTGGGACAGGGTGGGCCTGGGAGTGCCGGGGATTCCGCGGCCGTCCCGGCAGGGCCAGGAAAAGGATCGGAAATGTGACTTACGTCGAAAAGCTGAATGATAATGGCATGTTTTTGTCATAGGCGCTAAAATCGTCCTGAGATTAACGAAGCGGGTCCCTTTGAGGTCATTTCCGAATGAAGATGGATTCCGAAGCGAAAATTGCCTTAAACCGCCTTCGGCGCGCCCTGACGGCCTTGGCGCTCTTGGGCATGTCCCTGGGCGTGGCGGCGCCCGGCGCCGCGCGGGCCACCGAGGCCTTCGGCGGCGTCGGCGTCCTGCTCGACTTCGATCCTAACAATCCGCAGAGCGTCCTGATTTTTTCGGTCAGCTACAAATCGCCGGCGGACAAGGCCAAGGTGAGGCGCGGCGACCGCCTGTTGAAGATCGACGGCGGGGACGTCACGGGGCTGACGCTCCAGCAGCTGGCCGAGAAGATCCGAGGCCCGATCGGCACCCAAGTCCTCCTGACGGTGCAGGGGCGCGACGGCAGCGTGCGGGACGTCCCGCTGACCCGCGAGACGATCAAGAGCGGCCCCATCGTCTCGGTGCCGCCGCCCAACGTCGCGGCGAGCGGCGTCTATTTCACGCCGGAGGAGAAGGAGCTGATCAAGCAGAAAATCTCCGGCTTGACCACGGACGAGCAGCGCGAAAGGATGATGAACCTGCTCAAGGCCCTCAAGGCCAAGCAGATCACCAAGGCCGCGTTCATTAAATTTTTGAAAAGCGACTTCTAGGAGAATCCATGCCCAGCCAAGCGTCGAAACAGCTCGAGACCTTTCCCAATCCGAATCCCGACCGCGACTACGAGATCGAGTTCGATTGTCCCGAGTTTACCTGTCTCTGTCCCAAGACCGGGCAGCCGGACTTCGCAACCCTGCATATCCGCTACGTCCCGGATCGAATCTGCGTCGAGCTGAAATCGCTCAAGCTCTACCTCTGGTCCTACCGCAACGAGGGGGCCTTCCACGAGGCGGTGACTAACCGCATCCTCGACGACCTGGTGGCCGCGGTACGGCCGCGGAGGATGGAGCTCTTGGCCGATTTCTACGTCCGGGGCGGCATCCGCACGACGGTTCGGGTGCGTTATCCGGAGGGTTTTTCGGGTTCCCGCGCCGGCCCTGAGGCCGATTTTTCCGAGATGACGCGGGATCTGCCGCTCCCCAAAGGTTGAGCGCAACTTCCTTCCCCCCTTGACGATACGGCCCCGTTAAGCCACAACCCGCATTTTCAAGGATGGACGCATGACTCCCCCCGGACGGATAGGATCGGGTTCGAATCCTCCCATGGAGGCGAATCTCACGGGCGGCGCCGAGGCCGCTTCCGGCGAAGAAGCTCGGCCCGCGGCCCCGCGGCGGCGGCTTCCTTCCCTGTCCGCCATCCTGCGCCCGCGGCGCAACACCCTGTCCGGCCAGACCATCGTCGTCGTCTTCAACCCCGCCGCCCGCGACGGGCGCATCGGGGGCGACCTTCCCCAATTGCTGGAGATCTTGCGAAACTCGGGCGCGAACGTCATCCCCGTCGAGACCGTCCCCGACCTCGAGGCCCGGCGCGAGCGTATCCGCAACGCGGTCTCCGAGGCCCTGCGCGGCGGCCAAAGGATTTTTGTCTTGCCGGTCGGCGGCGACGGGACCATCGGCGAGACGGTGGGCGAGGCCTTGCGAGCTTCGGGCACTTCCTTCGCCCCCGGCCAAGAGACCGTCCCCGGCGTCGAATCACCGAGCGGACGCAGCGTCTTCGTCCTGGTGAAAAAGGGCACCGCGGCCGACAACGCGGTGCAGGTGCATGCGCCCAGCGACCTGCGCGACCTGCCGCGCTTCATCGCCCGTTCGGTCGAGCTGGGCTTCCGCTTTCCGATCGTCGACGGGGCCGAGGCGGGCACGCATTCGATGGGCTTTCTCGCCTCCGGGTATCTCTTCGGCCTGCGGCAGCGCAATCGCGCCGCCAATCCCGAGGGCCTGTTCAACCAAGGATTGTTGAGCTACCTGCGCCTGATCCCGCACGCCATCGCCAACCGCTACGGCCTGGTCGGCGTCGACGTGACGCTCACCCGCAGCACCCTCGACGGCCGCGAGATCGAGCGCGAGACGATGAAGGGCTCGGAGGTGACGGTCACGCCCAACCGCATCCTCGCCTTCGTCGGCGGCGTGCCGGGCGCCTGGGGCGAGACCAAGGTCGTCGTCCTCCCGCCGGGTCCGCGCGGTGTCCTGGCCTTGACCGAATACATCGCCCGCGGCCTGATGACCAAGATCGGCTTCAACCTCGTCGGTCCGCGCAGCCGCCTATGGACCCTCTCGGCGCGGCGGCAGTGGCTGGTCAACCCCGGCGAGAAGATCGAGGTGCGCGCCACGGTGCCCGACAGCCTCGCCTGGGACCTGATCCGCACCTACCAGGACTTCCAGATCCGCATGGGCAACGCCCAGCCCGAGACGCGGGTGCCTCCGGCCAACGAGCCCATCCTCGTGCCCGCCCAGCAGAACGGCGACGTGATTCCGCCGCGCTCCACCTTCACCGTGCACGCGCCCAATTTCACGATCACTCAGCTGGCGGCGCCCAATTCCTTGGCGGTGCGCCTCGCCCGCTCCAGCTGGCTGGTGCGCGGGGAGACGCCGATGATCAGCGACCAACAGCTGGTCTACAACCAGGTGCCCGATTTCGAGCCGAAGGTGATCGAGAACGCCGAGGGGCGCCGCACCGTGCGCACGCCCTTCGTCTCTTTGCCGCGGCTTTATTCCCTGATGCGGCAATACCGGATCTCGCCGGAGCGCGCCGAGTCCCTCCTGACAGCCGCGCAGGGAGTCGAGAACTTCGCCCAGCTGGAGCGACTGGCCTCCGAGGGCCTCACCATCGAGAATTTGGAGCGTTGGCTGCAAGGCGACACCGGCCGGCAATGGGCGCAGGAGAACCGCGACGGCCTGCGCGCACTGCGCGAGCGGGTGCTGCGCGGCGGTCCGCCGCTGGCCACGGGCATCGCCGCCTTGATCGGCGCCGAACGTCTGGCCGACATCGTCGGGCTCGATCCGGTGCGCCAGCGCGAGCTGCGCTTCGCCTTCGTCGTCTACCTCTCGCACGCCGCGAGCGCGAGCACGCATCGCCTTTGGCAGGTGACGGCCAACGCCCTGCTGCGGCAGCCCTATCATTTGGCCTCGCTGCGCACCGTGCGCATCGCCGGCGAACGCCTGGGACAATGGACTTTCCTCGAAAGGCCCTCCTACGCGGGGGCCCTGGGCGAGAGCGCCTTGCGCGGCCTGGGCTGGGAGGCCGGCTTCGGCCGCACCCTGCTGCGCCGCGGGGTCTCCTTGGCGACGCTGCTGCCGCGCTCCGCCTGGAACATGGGCGAGGGCCTGATCTTCAGCCGCATCGCCGAGCGCCTGACCGATTCGATGCCCGAGGGCTCCGCGCTACGGCGCTACGCCCCGACCGCGGCCTTCTTCCTGCCCGACGTCGCGCGGATTGCGCTGCCGAGCCAGAGCCTGCGCCTGCTCGAGTCGCGGCCGATGCGCCTCGCGGGACGCGCCTTCGCCGCGGGCTTCATCGGCGACCTGGGCTTCACCGGCATCCGCCGCCTGCAGCTGGGCGAGCGCGCCACCTACGAGATGTACACCGACCTGCGCGCGGCCGAGCTGCGCCGGGAGCGCGGCGAGATCGGCGCCTTCAGCTGGCGCAACATCCCGCGCCTGCTGGCGCCCTCGATCTCGGCCTACATCGACAGCCACGAATTCCTCTTCGGCTCCTCCAACGAGGTGCGCAACGAGATCCAGCGCCAGGACCAGCGCCAGAGCTCGCTGCTGCGGGACGCGATTCGGCAGGAGATGGCTTGGCTGCCCGCGGCCCTGGGCGGCAGCGCCGCCGAGGTCTTCGGCCGGGAGATCGCGCTCACGCCGCTGCAGCGCGACCTGCTCGACCAGCTGGAACACTGCGCGGGCCGCGGCCGGCTGCGCGCCGGCGCGGACATCGAGGAGACCGCGGCCTACCTGCACCGGCAATTCCGCGGTGTGATTGCCAGCCGGGAGGAGGCTAGGGATCACGTGCTCCACATCTACGCCTATCGCCTCCAGCAGGCCGCCGCGCAGCTGCACGGCCTGGAGATCCCGGAAAACAACGAGATCCGCCGCCTCTTCGACGCCCGCGGCGTCCTGCGGGCCGGACAAGAAGAGTCCTTGCAAGCCTGGGTCGGCGGTAGCACAATGCCCTTCGCCCGCGTGGCGAGTCTATGACCCCGAAGAAATCCCTATTTATCCTGTGTATGTTGGCGGCGACGGCGTTGGTCGCGGCCTCCCGGGCGGAGGCGCGCGAGATCCTCGGCAGCAGCGAGGCCGAGGCCGCGCAATGGGCCCAGGCCCAGGGCTATCAGGCGCAGGCCCCCGCGAAGGGCGCCTCGGGTTGCCTGAAGGACCGGCGCTACGTGCCGATGAGCGGGAAGGGGATGCAGGTGACGGCGGCCTTCTTCCATCCCCTCTATCAAGTGGACACCAAGATGGTCGCGATGGTCGAAATCGTCCCGCAGGCGCCGATCGGCAAGTCCCAGGCCGAGGCCCTGGCCGTCCAGGCCGCCCCGATCGCGGGGACGCGTCCGCCCACCCACCGGCAAAACATCCCCACCGGGAGTGACCCTTGCGCCCCGCCGAACGGCGGCTTCGAGGGACGTTATACCGACGACTACATCGTCGAGTATTTCTACGCCCCCGACCGCAGCCGCATCGAAAAGATCCGCGTCTACAACGAAAATATCCGCTAAGGCAGGAAGGTCTCGACGTAGCCCATCTTCCACTGCCCGTCTTCCTTGAGGGCCTTGGACTTGAGGACGACGTCGCCAGAGGTCATCTCGACCTCGGCCAGTTCGGGGCCCTCGTTCAGTACCTTGTAGGAGGCGCCGGGCGCGACGATGTCGAGCTTGGAGGAATTGCGAAAGCTGCGCCAGAAGCCGATGCGGATCGGCATTTGATTTTGCACGAAGAGGTCGCGGACCTTGGCGGGATCGAGCTTTTCGTCCTCGGCGACCATGGTGACGAACTTGTCCTGGCTGGTCTTGGTCAGGCTGGCCCAGGCGACGTCGTACTGTTCTTTGGAGATGGCGTCGAAGAAGCCCTTCACGGCGTCGACCGGGGTGGCGAGCTTGGGGGCGGCGGCCGGTGCCGGCGCGGGGGCTGCCTCGGTCTTTTCGGCCTTGGCCTCGACGGGCGCCGGGGCGGCGGGGGCCGCTTCTTTCTTTTTTTCGCCCAGGCAGGCGGTGCTGAAGGTAAGCAGCAAAATCAGGGGAATCAGGGATTTTTTGGAAATCATCGGCGCCTCCTTTGGAACGTTCTTCATAGCTTAAACGCCCGCCTTCGATCCAATAAAATAATTCGGACTTTTCAAAGCGGGCCTTTCGTTCTAAGGAGGCGGCAACGATTCCTGACGGAGAATTATTATGACCCCGAAAAAGCTCCAAATCACCCTGTGCAACACCTGCGTCCGCGACAATTACGGCGAGGGGATCTTCGCCACCACCGACAGCGTCGAGCGGGCCTACCGCGAACGGCTTCAGGGCCTGGGCGCCGACCTGATGCCGGTGTTCCGGCGGCAGAATTGCTTCAACCTCTGCGAGAATTACTATTGCGTGCAGGTCGACGACCGCGAGACGGGCGTCCTGCTCAAAAAGATCTCCGATCCGGACAAGATCCATTCGGTCTGCGAGTGGGTGAAGACCTGTGCGCAGAGCGGAAAGTTCGAGATCGCGGATTCGCTGAAGAGCCACCTGGCCGAGACGGTCAAGGTGACGGCGTAACGAAAATCCAATTACAATTGAAAATCGACGACGATCGCGTCGTGGTCGCTGCAATCGCGGCCGTTGTGCTTAAGATTGCCGACGACCTTGGGGGAGTACTCCGACTTCACCAGCTTGAGGTCCTTGGCCGCGAACCAGTCGATCTTGAAGCTGCACTTGCCGTCGTTCTTGGCGCAGGCCCAGTCGATGAACTTGAAGCACCAGTTGGGCACTAGGTCGCGGAGGTTCTTGATCTTTTTCAAGTCCTCGACGTGGTAGTGCAGGGTGCAGACGCCGGGCTCGTTCCAGTCCAGGTAGTTGAAGCCGTGCTTCTCGAAGGTTTGGAAGAGCTGGCGCTCGAAGAGGCGGCCCGGGTAGGGGTAGACGTTGGCGATGACGTAGCGCACGCCCATCGCGACCCGCACCCAAAAGCCCCAGATCGCCCAAAAGGCGTTGCGCGAGTTGTAGGTGGTGGTGTTGAGGTCGCCGCCGAACAGAGAGGGCAGGGGCGGCAGCTTGTCCAAGTAGCGCATGATGGTGCGCATCTGGTCGCGGCGGTGGCGCTTGCTGGAGTGCGCGTCGAGGTGGGCGCAGATCGCGCGGACCTCGCCCTGCGGCAGGACGACGGTGCAGGCCAGGGCCTGCTGCGAGCCGAGGCGCTTTTCCTTCCCCTTCATCTTGTCCTTGGCGTTGTGCAGGACGATGCGGTGGAAGTCTTTGATCGGGTAGCGCGAGAGGATGGCGTTGCCGTGGATGGCGAGGGTGTTGTCGCCCTCGAAGTGGTCCTCGGTGCCGTTGCCCTTGCAGAGATTGAGGTAGGTCGGGACGAAGTAGTAGTTGAGCTTGAGGGCCTGGGCCAATTCTTTGGCGACGTTGCGGTTGCCGGAGCGCACCATCCCCATGTCGGTCTCGGGGATGAAGAGGATGTCGGCCTCTTTGAGGACGGGGTGATGCCCGAGGGTGTGGAGGATGCCGTCGAACTCGATGCCGCGCTCGATGTTCCAGGTGATGGCGCGGTAGCAGGGCTTTGGGCCCGCGGGGGGCGCGAAGAAACCGGTCTCGTAGCCTTGCAGGACGGCCTCGATCTCGGGCTGGACCCGCTGGTAGACGGGGTGGCGCTTCAGCTCTTTGGAGTCCCGGGCCCGGCTTAAGTCGGGGAAGTGGGGGCTGAGGTTGTGATGCAGGGTGACGGTCTCGCTCATGGGAAGGGTGGAGTCCCAAAATTGCGCGGGAAAATCAAGGGCAAGGTCGCGAAATGGCGAATTAAATTGTGCTGGAATGTTTGGAAATTTTTAAACGATAATGCCTGGGGGAACCCAAGAGGGGAAGATTGACAGGGGAATGGAGATTAGGTACCAGGGTTTTCCTAAAAATTTGGAAGGCTTAGCCTTTCAAGATATTCCGGCTTAGCTCAGTCGGTAGAGCAAGCGGCTGTTAACCGCTAGGTCGCAGGTTCGAGTCCTGCAGCCGGAGCATTTCCGAACAAGAAGCCCTTTCAGTGAATGGCTGGAAGGGCTTTTTTCTTCCAAAATCCTATCCCAATCGAAAAATCTGCGGCTTTGCATTCCAGGGGATCGGCGAAAAACTCTTTAGCAACCTTTGTTCAATTTTCTGGTTCTTCCCCAAGTTCCGTTCCAGCCCGCAGTTTGTTCAAGTACGCCGTATATCCAAAAAACCGCCCCCTTTTCCGTCCCGTGCTCTCCGAGAGTATCTTCAATTTCTCAAGAGTGCCGATCGCCTTCAAGGCGGTCGGCTTCGAGGTGTCCAGCAGCTTGACAGCTTGGGCTGTGGTTAGAATGGGATGGGTGGGCAACAATTCGAAGAGCCGCAAGGTGAATACGGTGGAGGAAGTCTCTCGCAGGACCCTGGCACGGTCCTTCGTGACGAGAGAGAAAAGATCTTTTGCGAGGGATGTCGCCTCTTCGGCAATCTCCATGACGCCGGTCAGGAAAAACTTCGTCCAGGCCTCCCAATGACCTTGAGTGCGAACGTCGCCGAGCAAACGGTAATACTCTTGGCGGTGACGTTTAAAATAGAGACTCAAATACAACAAAGGCGCCTTCAAGAAACCCCAATACTCCAGCAGTAAGGCGATCAGCAGCCGGCCGATGCGGCCATTGCCGTCCAGGTAAGGGTGGATCGTCTCGAATTGGACGTGGATCAATCCGATCCGGATTAAGGGAGGCAATTTATCGTCGCTGTGGATGTATTTTTCCAAATCGGTCAGTAGCCGAGGCAATTTTGTCGGGGGAGGGGGGACGAAAACGGCGTTGCCCGGCCTCGAGCCTCCGATCCAGTTTTGGCTTTGACGGATTTCGCCGGGGCTTTTGTTGCCGCCCCGGGCGCCTTTCATGAGCCGTTTGTGCGCCTCGTTGAGAAGACGCATGGAGATCGGCAGGCCCTTCTTGTCGGCCAGTTGGCGGCGGGCGTAATTGACGGCTTCGAGATAGTTGCAGACCTCCTCGATGTCAGGGTTTTCGCTTTTCTCGAGATGGTCGTTGGCTTCAAAGGACAGCAGGTCGATGAGCGTCGCCTGCGTGCCCTCGATTTGCGAGGAGGTCACGGCTTCTTTGCGCACATAGGCGTAGAGAAACCAGTCGAGCGAGGGCACCATTTGGCTAGCCAAGTCGAGGCCGGCCAGCTTTTGCTCGGCATGAATCAGCAGCCGTTGAGCCTGTTCATCAACGGAAAGCTTGGGATCGGCCGGGGGCAGCGGGTAGGGCGTGAAGACCGCCACCGTCTCTCCCCCCACCGCGGCGCGATCGTATTGGCCGGTTTTTCGAATCATAACTTAGTAAAGAAATCTTAACTAAAATTTAGTATAAGTAAAGATATCTTTACTGAAAAACTTCTTGGTCAAGAAGGCTTGATTTCGCCGGGCTCCCGCCCATAGTCGGGCATTTTATCGGAAATTTCACGAACCCCGGCAATTTTCACGACAGTAAAATTTTCACGATTCCGTGGATATCGGCGAAATCACAAGCCGTCGGGATGATGCGGCTCCCTCACCCATTGACAAATGCGCCCCCACCGGGTCTCTTAAGCCATGGCCGAAGCCTTCCAATCGTTCCTCAAGGCGGTCCAAGCCGGCGCGGGGCTTTCTTGGCAAGGGATCCAGTCGCTTGTCGAGTGCCAACCTCGCTACCTTTCCATACTGAACGGCATCGTCGGCGACACGCTCGCCAGGCACAAGAGCCGGCTCGCGATTCCCATGTCCCTGCGGGGCGACATTCGGGGCGACAAGGTTTGCGTGTTGGTCCACGGCCTCTGTGATTCCGAGACGACCTGGAGCTTCCCCGAGGATCCCGCCCGCGACTACGGCTCGCTGCTTCGAGAACAGTTGGGCTATGCGCCGCTCTACCTCCGCTACAACTCGGGGCTTCACATCTCCACCAACGGTCGGCGGCTGGCTCAATTGCTCGCCGAAAAATGGGCCTCCGAAGGGGCCTCGGTCCGGGAATGGACCTTCATCGGTCACAGCATGGGCGGTTTGGTGGTACGGAGCGCCTGTTACTACGCCAAAAAGGCAAGAGCGCCCTGGATTCAACGGGTGAAGAAAATCTTCCTCCTCGGCGCGCCCCACCGCGGCACCGATCTCGAAAAACTCGGCAACCTGACCAGCGCGATCTTGAGGGTGATTCCCAATCCCGTGACCATGGGTCTCGCGGCCTTGGGTAATTTGCGCAGCGCCGGCATCAAGGACCTGCGTTTCGGTTATCTCTTGGACGAAGATTGGAAAGGCCGGCACGCCGACGAGCTTTGGAGGGACAACAGCCACCCGGTCCCCTTGCTGGAAGGGGTGAGCCATTACCAAATCGCCGCGACGCTGGCGAAAAAATCGGATCATTTTCTCGCGCATTATTTCGGCGACGGCCTGGTCCCCTCGAGGAGCGCGGCGGGCCGGAGCTTTCGCAAATCCAAGACCATCCCTTTTTCCCCCGAGCATTTCAAGGTGCTCAAGGGCCTTTCGCACAGCGAATTGGCTCACCATGACGAAGTCTACGAACAATTGCGGGCCTGGATTCAAGAGCCTTGAGGGGCCGCCGGCCGGGGAACGCTCAGCCGACTCTGCCGCCTCGGCCGGATCCTCGATGGCGGCGCCGTCTCCGAAAGGGCCGCTTCGGTCCGAGCTTGTAGGGGCGATTCTTCTCTTTGTCCTGCCTGGGGGACTGCGCGGGGCCCGATTCGGGACGCGGCGCCGCCTGCGTCGCCAAGCCCGGCATCTGCGACACCGTGAGCTGCTTGCGGATCAACCGCTCGATCGATCGGATCTCGCCCTTTTGGTCCGGCGTGGCGAAGGAGATCGCGCGGCCCTTCCGCCCGGCGCGGCCGGTGCGGCCGATGCGGTGCACGTAGTCCTCCGAGTTGGTCGGCAGGTCGAAGTTGACCACTGCCTCGATCCCGTCGACGTCGATGCCGCGCGCGGCGATGTCGGTCGCCACCAAGACGCGGTACTTGCCCGACTTGAAGCCGCTCAGGGCGTCGCGGCGCTGGGCCTGGCTGCGGTTGGAATGGATCTCGGCCGCCTTGTGGCCCATCAACTTCAGCGTGTGCGCCACCTTGCGCGCGCCGTGCTTGGTGCGCAGGAAGACAAGCATCGTTCCCGAGATGTCCTGCAGCAACCTCTCCAACAGCGACAGCTTGGTCTCGCGCGGGATGATGAAGATCTCCTGCTCGATATCCTTCGCCGTCGTCCCGGCCGGGGCGACCTCGATGCGCACGGGCATCGCCATCACCGCCGTGGCAAGCTTCAGGACTTCCGGCGACATGGTGGCCGAGAACAGCAGCGTCTGGCGCTGCTTGGGCACCAGCTTGAAGATGCGGTTGAGCTGCGGCGCGAAGCCCATGTCGAACATCCGATCGGCCTCGTCCAAGACGAGGATGCCGACGTCGTCCAGGTGGACGCGGCGGTTCTCCAGCAAATCGATCAGGCGGCCCGGCGTCGCGATCAGGATGCGCGGCTTCCGCGCGAGATCGCGGATCTGCGCGTGGATCGACACGCCGCCGATCAGGCAGGCCGTGTGCAAGCCGAAGGCGCGGCCCAAGGGGGCGAGGGTCTCTTGCACCTGTAGGGCCAGCTCGCGGGTCGGCAGCAGGATCAGCGCGCGGCCGGGAAAGCGGTCGAGGCGGTGCAGCACCGGCACGCCGAAGGCGAGCGTCTTGCCGGTGCCGGTCTGGGCGATGCCCAGGATGTCCTTTCCCTCCATGCCGATCGGGATCGATTGGTGCTGGATGGGGGTGGGGGTGGTGATCTTCATCCGCTGCAGGGCCTGCAGGAGTTGGGAGGGGATGCCGAGCTCGGCGAAGCCGTTCGCGGGCGTGGGAGTCTGTGTCATATTTTCCTATTCGTGGTGAAAAACTCGAATGACTCTCGATGCGGGGGGATTGACACGGGGGCAAGCCACGGGACGCAGGCAATTTGCCAGAAGAGACAGGTAGAGCTTTCGTTTATCCGGACGGGCCGGATAGCACCTGGGTATCGGAGTAGGCAATCATTTGTTGCGGGCGCCCCGAAATCGGCCGATATTGGCGCATGCCCTCTTGGCTGAAACCCGGGACCGCCTTTCTCCTCTTGGCCTTGGTCTTTGGCTCGGCATTCCTCGCCTTGCTGCCTCCCTTCCAGGCCCCCGACGAGCCCTTTCACCTGCTGAGGGCCTATCAGATCTCGACGGGCCAATGGGGGGAGACCCTGGAAGACGGGCGTCGCGGGGCCGTCGTCCCCGCTTCGGCGATCGATTTCTTCTCGGCCTTCCAGCATGTGCCACTGAAGCCCGCGGCGAAGGTCTCCAAGGAAGAAATCCTGGGCTTCCGCGAGCGGCCCCTCGAGCCCAAGGCGACGCGCTTCATCGGCTACGCGACCGCCCTGGCGCATCCGGCCTGGCCCTACCTGCCGCAGGCCCTCGGCATGGGCCTGGCGCGGGCCCTCGAGCTTCCGACTTTCTACCTTCTTTACCTGGGAAGGTTGTTCAACCTGCTGGCCTGGGCGGCCCTGGTCTACGCGGCGATCCGCCGCACGCCGATCCTGCCCTGGCTGCTCTTCCTCCTCGCCTTGACGCCCATCTCGCTGCAACAGGCCGCCTCGCTCTCGCCCGACGCCGTCACCAACGGCCTGGCCTTCCTCCTCTTCGCCGGCCTCCTGCGGCTGTGGCTGGCCCCCGAGGAAGTTCCGGCGCCCGCCGCCCTCGTCGGGACCATGGCCCTAGGCCTCTTGCTGACCTTGTCGAAGTTCGCCTACGGGCTGCATGCCCTGTTGTTTCTCCTGATTCCTTGGCAGCGTTTCGGCTCGCGGGGCCGTCGCCTCCTCGGCATGGCGATCTTTCTCGGCCTGAACCTGGCCTGGATGCTCCACACGCTTTGCTCGGGAGGCGACCCGGCGCGGGCCGGAGGCGAGGGGAGGTTCTTGGCCCTCTTGCAGGACCCGGTGCATTTCTTCGAGGTGGGGCTCGACACGATCCGCGTCTACGGACTTTTTTATTTGGAGCAGTTTGTCGGCCGGCTGGGCCACCTCGACACGAATCTGCCGCGGGCCCTGATCGTCTATTATTGGCTGCTCTTGATGGGCGTGGCCCTCCTCGAGCGAGAGCCGGGCCGAGGCCTGAAACCGGCGGAGAGGGCCTGGATCGCGGGGGTGCTTCTGGCGGAAGTCGCGGCGATCTGGATGGGGCTTTTGCTCACCTACAATCCGGAAGGCGCGGAGTTGATCCGCGGCGGGCAGGGCCGCTACCTGATTCCCTTGGCGCCCTTTTTCTTCTTGCTGCTCTATCGCCCCGCTGCGGGAGCGGGGTCGCGGCGCTGGATCGCACTGGTCTGCGTCTATTCCGCGGCCATGGCCTTGACCGTCGCGCTGTTCAGCCTGACGCGCCGGTTCTACGGATGAGTTTGGGGGCAGCCACAAACAAGAAATCGAGAAGGTACCCATCGTCCAATTTTCGTCCACGGGTAGGGAGCAGTAACAGAAAAACTTCCAAGAAATCATGATACCCTTTGGCTGGCACGCCCTTGCGTCTCTCGGGCGATGTGTCCCGCGATGCCTACCAGTTTTTCCCGCAGGAGATCTTTCCCGGCTATGCGCACCGCCGGCCGGAAGAGTCGGTTCTCTCCGATATCGAATCGCCCTGGGTCCGAGGGCCGGTCAAAGGGTGAGGAAAGTTCACCTACGATTGGTGCAAGAAAAATTAATACAATACTGAAGGCAAAAAAGCACCGGTTGGCTCCTGATACCATCCGCGCTTCATCAGGGTCATGGGGAATGATACCTTCAGGCCTTGATCGAGACACCACCGCAGTAAAGACCCATTACGGGTCGGCAGGAGAAAGATTCCCATGCCGAAATCCGGCGCGGCCGCGATCAGGGCCTTAAGGGCATCGTTGTTCTCGGCCACCGCATGGCCGAGAAACCCTATCCCGGTGGCATAACCCGCGACCTCCCCTGCCTTCTCCACTACTTGCGCCGTGCCCTGAAAAATCGCGTGGCGCAATTCACCTTCACGTTCGTAACCATGTAGGGCACGATGCAAGGCGTTGCAGGCCGCGAGATCTCCCTCCACGGCCGGCCGGACGGTAAATCCCGGCAAGATCCTTTTTAGCGGGGCCCCTTTCATCACCGATAGGGGTTCCATCGCATCGAATCCCAGCTTGGTATAAAGCGAAAGTGAACGGTTGTGATAGGCCGCTTGCACCAGGCGAACGCTCCGAAACCCTTGCGTTTCGGCCCGCTTCAGGACCCACTCCATCATGCGGCGCCCCACAGCAGCGTCCTGGGCCTTGGGATCCACCGTGATCGGGCCCACGCCGGCAACCTCTGACAGCTCCCAAAGGAAATTGCTGCCTACGGGCCGGCCTTCTCGCTCTGCGACAACGGAAAAACAGCCCGGCATTTGGAACAACTTGGAAAGGAGGCCCACTGCTGCCTCCACTGAGGGAAAATCAGGGGGGAAACCATGTCGCTCAGCGATATTTTTGAAGGCTTCGTAGCAAATCCTGCCGCAATCTTGGGCATCCTCGGCCTGCCCGGGGCGTAATTGAATGTCCATGAATCCTCTCTATTTTGGAATCTATCTAACTTAATAAAGACCGCACTTCCAAGTCTATTCGGCCGCAATGGCCCTGACCGTCGCGCTGTTCAGTCTGACGCGCCGGTTCTACGGATGAGTTTGGGGAAGAAGGGAAGGGGCGCGCGCGCCGTCCTCGGCTCCCTGGACGGCCTCTTCCGGCGTGCGTACGCTCAAAAAATAACCGAATAAAAAGCCGGGCCATAGACAAAGAAACAAGCGGTCGACCGAGGTGCCGATGTGCCAGTCGAGATTGTGCGGCGTCGCCAAGTAGACGGCGAAGTAACCGCAGGCCATCAAGAGCAGCGTCCAGAGCGTCGCGGCGGCCGGCGAGCGCGCGGCCTTGGCCTCGGTCCGTCCCATCCACAAGGCGTAGGGGATCATCAGCAGGGTGAGGCTTAGGCCCCACTTCCCGAATCCGAAAAATGTGTGCCAGTAGGCCGAGAGGATCTTTCGGTAGCGTTCGAGGTTGGTGAAGTTCGCGAAGTTGTAGAGGACGCCGCGGGTCTCGAAGATCGTGCGCGGCGAGGAATAGAGCTGCGTCTTGACGTAGAGCACCACCGCCATCACCGGCAGCAAGCCCGCCGTCAGCCACAGGGCCTCCGCCAGGGCGCGCCTCCAGCCCGAGCGCAGCAGCGTCGTGCCCAGGCGCGCGGCGTAGAAGCAGAGGATGAAGAGCAGCCCCTCGTTCTTCGTCCAGGCCGCGAGCCCCGCCATCGTCCCCGCGAGGACCAGAAAGCGCGGCGAGCCCGAGGGCTCGGCGTCATGGCGGGCGGCGGCCGCGAAGGTCGCGAGGAAGAAGAAGGCCAGCGGGATGTCCGAGTACTGCGAGACGCCGTGGGTGAGAAAAAACGGCGTGCCCAGCAGGAGGATCCCCGCCAAGTAGCCCTGGGTCTTGCCGCGGGTCCGCGCGAGGGCGGAGGTCAGCAGCACGACGGTGCCCAGCGCGAAGAGCATCGCGGTCAATCCCGGGATCCAGCGCGACTCGGCGCCGACGAAGCCCCAGCCGGCGGAGACCGCCATCGGCCACAGCAGCGGATAATTCAGGGGGTTCCAGTAGTCGGGGTGCAGGGCGTTGGCCCACTTCTCGCCGCCCCAAAACACGAAGCGGGCGCGCAGGTTCCAGTGCGACCAGGCGTCCCAGTTGCCGTGGGGGTTTTTCCAAAAATAGAAGACGAAGACCACCAGCGCGGCCGCGAGCGCGAGAAAGAAATAGGCCCGGGCGATGGGCGCGAACTCTTCCGAACCCGGCGCGCCGTCCGCCGCCGGTGCCGCGGCCGGCCGCCGCAGCCAGAAGGCCGCCGGCCCCAAGGCCAGCGAGGCCCACATCAATAAGTTAAAGGGCGAGCTCCAGCGCCCCTCGGCCATCAGCCAAAAAAACATCAGGAAGGAGAGAAGGGCCAGGCCCAGGCCGACACCGAGGCTCAGGCGCAGGGCCAAGGACGAAGGCCTCAGGTCGTCGCGGGGCCAGAAGAGGTTGGCGGCGAAGAGGCCCAGCGAGAGCGCGACGAAAGGATAGAGCACCAAAGGAAGGCTCACGGCGCCTCCTTTTTGAAGAGCCGCACCTCTTCGCCGAAGTCCTTGAGCAAGACCAGACCCTGTCGCCGCATCTCCTGCTCGAGCAGTGGCGTCCACGGCAGCACGCTCACGACGTAGCGGGTCGGCCTGCGGTCGGTGACGATGGCCGGCGCCAAGATGTACTGCGTGAGCTGGAAGTTCTTCTGCAGCTCGCCGTTGCTGGGGTCGGAGTGGTCGCCCAGGTAGCCGACCGCCTCCTCGCCGTGCAGGGCCGTCTTCAGCGGCCGCAGCCGGCGCTCGAATTGGGTGATGAAGTCGATCCCGGTCCAGCGCCGCGTCTTGGGCCGCCACTCGATCAGCGCCGTGAGCGTCGCGTAGAGGGCGGGAAGGATCAGCACGAGCAGTCCTAATTTGACGTAGGCGGGCTTGCGGGCCATGCGGGGCTAATCTCCTAGCGGGACGACGGCGGGCTTGCCGGCCTTGCCGTAGAAGCTCTTCAGCGCGGCCTTGAGCATCTTCAGGCCGACGCCCACCTCGCTGGTCATCTTGGTGGAATGGGCGTGGTAGCGCACCGAGACGGGGATCTCGCGCACGGTCAGCCCCAGCTTGCCGCAGTACAGGGAGAGGACCAGGTCGAATTCGTAGCGGTCGGGGAGCTGCTCGAGGAAGGGCGCCACCGAGGCGACGCGGTAGGCCTTGAAGCCGGAGAGGACGTCGCGGAAGGGCGCCCGCCAGAGGGCGCGGGCCATGAGGCTGAAGAAACGGTTGCCGAGGGCGCGCCGCCAGGGAATCGAGACGGGGGCGTGCAGTTTGTTGCCGACCACTAAGTCGATGGGGCCGCTCTCGATTTCTTGCACCAGGCGCAGCAGGTCCTCGATCGAGCGTTGCCGGTCGCCGGGAAAGACGACGAGGTGGCGATAGCACTGGTCGCGCGCGTAGCGCAGGCCGCTCTTGATCGCGGCGCCGTAGCCCAAATTGGCGGGGTGGCGGATCACGGGAAGGCCGGAGCCTGCCAAGAGCTCGGCGGTCTCGTCGCGGGAGCCGTCGTCTAACAAGAGGAGATCGCAGCGCCCGCGCAGTGCCGGGGATTGAAGCTCGCGCAGCAGCTCCGGCAGGTTGGCCGCCTCGTTGAAGCAAGGCACCAGGCACAAGGCTTTTTCCCGGGCGGTCAAGGGCATCGGGCTTCCTTCTTGGGGGTGGAAGCCCGGTTTTCTTCCTTTTTTCGAGGCTTTGTCAATGGGCGATTGGGGGGCTCGCAAGGTCCGCAGGCGTCCGCCTTATCTCCCCTTGGCGCGGCCCAGGCGCTTATCGACCGCGTCCCAACGAATATTGGCGAAGAAGGCCTCGATGTATTTCCCCCTTTCGGCGGGCTTGTAGTCGAAGAGGAAGGCGTGCTCCCAGACGTCCATCACGAGGATGGGGCTAAAACCGGCGATGTTGCCCGTCTCGTGGAGGCTGACCCAATGGTTCGACAGGCGGCCGCTCGCCGGGTCCTCGTAGCAGATCGCCCAGCCGACGCCCCGCATCTTGCCGATGCCGACGAAATCCGCCTTCCAGGTCTCGTAATCGCCGAAGGAGGCGGTGGCGCGGCGGTAAAAGGCCGAGGACTTCTTTGGGTCGCCCCCGGCGTCCCGTTTGAGGTTTTCGAAGTAATACTCGTGCAGGACCATGCCGTTGTACTCGAAGCCCAGCCGTCGTTTCAGCTCGGAATAGTCGGGGAATTTGTCCTGGTCGACGCGGCCGCGGCGGAGGAGCCCGGAGATCTTTTCGTTCAGCTCGTTGGTCTGTTTCACGTAGCCCTCGTAGAGCTTGAAGTGGGTCTCGAGCGTCTTGTCCGAGATGCCTCTCAGCCCGCTGAGGGGAAAGGACTTGGGACGATAGGCGGCGTTGGGCTTCATGCGCGTCTCCTTCCATGAAGGTGTTCTAAGGTTGTCTCTTTCCTTCCCGGAGGGGGGGCATGTCTGCGGTCTGGAATTTTAGAAAGTCCCTCCTCGGAAGCCTACGGAAAAAAGCGTCGACCCCGTTGACAGGGCGCCGGACGGCCGTTATAAGGGGAGGAGGTCTATATAAGACTAAATTAGTCTTATATAGAAGAATATCCACAGGGAAAAACAATTTAACTATTTGAATTTATTAATATTATTTTCAAATATTTAATTCATTTTCATGGATCTAAACGGTCGTAATTGTGCTGCATTTTAACAAAAAAACCGAATACGCCCTGCTCGCCATCGAGCACATGATCCGCAAGGAAGGGCAGGCCCTGCCCGTTACCAGCACCCGAGAGATCTCCCAGTCCTGCCACATCCCCTATCCCCTCTTGGCGAAGGTGATGCAGCGCCTCGCCGCCCACGGCGTGATCCGGGCCTTCCAGGGGACCAAGGGCGGCTACGTCCTGGCTAAGCCGCCCGGGGACATCACGGTGGCCCATGTCGTCGAGATCTTCGACGGGCCCTTCGCGGTGGCCGAGTGCTTCAACGGCGAGAAGATCACCTGCCCGCAATGGGACGGCTGCCTGATCAAGGGGCCCTTTTACGAATTGAACTACAAGATCTACAACCTGCTGGCCCAGACCACGGTCGCCGACCTGGCCAGCAAGCAGGCCAAGCCGGCCCTGCAGGAGTCGCTATGAGCGAGACCAACCAGGCCCTCGAGGAAATCACGGGGCAGGAATACAAGTACGGCTTCGTCACGGCCATCGACGAGGATCGCATCCCGAAGGGGCTGAACGAGGACATCGTCCGCCTGATCTCCGCCAAAAAGAACGAGCCCGAATTCATGCTCGAATGGCGGCTCCGCGCCTATCGCCATTGGCTGACCATGCAGGAGCCCACCTGGCAGAACGTGCGCTACCCGAAGATCGACTACAACGACATCTACTACTACTCCGCGCCCAAGCAGAAGGTGAAGCCGAAGAGCCTCGACGAGGTCGACCCCGAGATCCGCGAGACCTTCAACAAGCTGGGCATCTCGCTCGCCGAGCAGGAGCGCCTGACCGGGGTCGCGGTCGACGCGGTCTTCGACTCGGTTTCGGTCGGCACCACCTTCAAGGGCAAGCTCAAAGAGATGGGGATCATCTTCTGCTCTTTTTCCGAGGCGGTGTTGGAGCATCCCGACTTGGTGAAGAAATACCTGGGCTCGGTGGTCCCCTACAGCGACAACTATTTCGCCACGCTCAACTCGGCCGTGTTCAGCGACGGCTCCTTCGTCTACATCCCGAAGGGCGTGCGCTGCCCGATGGAGCTCTCCACCTATTTCCGCATCAACGCCTCCGAGACGGGCCAGTTCGAGCGCACGCTGATCGTCGCCGACGAGGGCTCCTACGTCAGCTACCTCGAGGGTTGCACCGCTCCGATGCGCGACGAGAACCAGCTGCACGCCGCGGTGGTCGAGCTGGTCGCCCTGGGCGACGCGCAGATCAAGTACTCGACGGTGCAAAACTGGTACCCCGGCGACAAGGAAGGGAAGGGCGGCATCTACAACTTCGTCACCAAGCGCGGGAAGTGCGCGGGAAAGAACAGCAAGATCTCCTGGACCCAGGTCGAGACCGGCTCGGCGATCACCTGGAAGTATCCCAGCTGCATCCTGCAGGGCGACAACTCGGTGGGCGAGTTCTACTCGGTGGCCGTGACCAACAACTACCAGCAGGCCGACACCGGCACGAAGATGATCCACATCGGGAAGAACACCCGCAGCACCATCGTCTCGAAGGGTATCTCGGCGGGCCACGGGCAAAACACCTACCGCGGCCTGGTCAAGATCAACAAGGGCGCCGAGGGCGCGCGCAACTACTCGCAGTGCGACTCGCTCCTGATGGGCGACAAGTGCGGCGCGCACACCTTCCCCTACATCGAAATCAAGAACAGCTCCGCCCAAATGGAGCACGAGGCGACCACCTCCAAGATCGGCGAGGACCAGCTCTTCTACTGCAAGCAGCGCGGCATCTCGGAGGAAGACGCGGTCAACATGATCGTCAACGGCTTTTGCAAGCAGGTCTTCAAGGAATTGCCGATGGAATTCGCCGTCGAGGCGCAGAAGTTGCTGAGCGTCAGCTTGGAAGGATCCGTCGGTTAAATTTTGGGGCGAGCCCCCGCAAGAGGAAACTATGGCATTGCTCGAAATCAAAAACCTCCACGCCAAGGTCGAGGACAAGGAGATCCTCAAGGGGATCAACCTCACGGTCAACGCCGGCGAGGTGCACGCGATCATGGGCCCCAACGGCTCGGGCAAGAGCACCCTGGCCAACGTCCTCGCCGGGCGCGACAACTACGAGGTGACCTCCGGGGAGGTGCGCTATGAAGGCAAGAACCTGCTCGACCTCGACGTCGAAGAACGCGCCCGCGCCGGGATCTTCCTGGCCTTCCAGTACCCCATCGAGATCCCCGGCGTCACCAACGCCCACTTCCTCAAGACGGCGCTCAACGCCGTGCGCAAGCATCGCGGCCTCGAAGAGCTGGATGCGATGGACTTTCTCGCGCTCGTCAAGGAGAAGATGAAGCTCCTGCAGATGGATCCGGGCTTCCTCAACCGCGGCGTCAACGAGGGCTTCTCGGGCGGCGAGAAGAAGCGCAACGAAATTTTGCAGATGGCCATGCTCGACCCCAAGCTCGGCCTGCTCGACGAGACCGACTCGGGCCTCGACATCGACTCGCTCAAGATCGTCGCCAACGGCGTGAATGCCCTGCGCAGCCCGAATCGCGCCTTCGTCCTGGTCACGCACTACCAGCGGCTTCTGGATTACATCGAACCGGACTTCGTCCACGTCCTCTCCGGGGGCAAGATCCTCACCTCCGGCGACAAAGAGCTGGCCAAGCACCTCGAAGAGCGCGGCTACGGCTGGGTCGTGGGCAAGGATGCCAAGGCGGTGGGGGCCTAAGCCATGCTCGCTTCCTACCAACAAGCCTACGAGCGCTCGCTGGACCCCAAGGCCCCGGCCTTCCTCCGCGAGCGGAGACAAGCCGGCATCGAGCGTTTCGCGGCCCTCGGTTTTCCGAACCGCCGCATGGAGGAGTGGAAGTACACCTCCGTCGAGCCCATCGCCTCGCGCGAGTTCCAGCTGGGCGGCGATAAGGAGGTCGCGCGCTTCACCCTCGAGGAGATGCACCGCATGGCCTTCTGCGTCCTGCCCGGGCCGCGGCTGGTCTTCCTCAACGGGCATTTCCATCCCGCCCTCTCGGACATCAGCGGCTTGCCCGCCGGGGTGCGCTGCAAGAGCCTGGCTCAGGCCCTCCAGGAGGACGCCGCGAGCCTCGAGGCCCATCTGGGCCGGCAGGTCGAGGGCCAGGGCCGCGCCTTCGTCGCGCTGAACGACGCCTTCTTGCAGAACGGCGCCTATCTCTTTTTGCCGCGGGGGACGATCCTCCCGCAGCCGATTCAGCTGCTCTTCGTCTCCCACGGCAACGGCCAGGCCGTCGTCTCGCACCCGCGAGTCCTGGTGGTGGCCGAGGCCCAGTCCCAGGCCACGCTGATCGAGACCTACGTCGGCCAAGGGACCTATTTCACCAACGCGGTGACCGAGATCGCCGCCGGCGAAGGCGCCGTGATCGAGCACATCAAGCTGCAGGGCGAGAGCGAGTCCGCCTTTCACATCGCTTCGATCGGCGTCCAGCAGTCCCGCGACAGCCAGTACACCTCGCACTCCCTCTCGCTGGGCGCCGCCCTGGCCCGCAACGATCTGGGCACCGTCTTGGGCGCCGAGGGCGCGGGCGCGACCTTGAACGGGCTCTATATGGTCTCGGGGAGCCAGCACGTCGACAACCATACCAATATCGATCACGCCAAGCCGCACTGCACGAGCGCCGAGCTCTACAAGGGCATCCTCGACGGGAAGTCGCAGGGCGTCTTCAACGGCCGCATCTTGGTGCGCCCCGACGCGCAGAAGACCAGCTCGCAGCAGAGCAACAAGAATTTGATCCTCTCGGACGACGCGCTGATCAACACCAAGCCGCTGCTCGAGATCTACGCCAACGACGTGAAGTGCAACCACGGCGCCACCATCGGGCGTCTCGACGCCAACCAGGTCTTCTACCTGCGCTCGCGCGGCATCGACGCCGCCCTGGCGCGAAGCATTTTGACCTACGCCTTCGCCAGCGACGTCGTCGCCTTGATGCGGCAGGAGCCGCTGCGCGAGCGCCTTCAGCAATGGATCTTCGCCCGCCTGATGCCGGGCAAGGAGGTCGCCGCATGAGCCAGGCCGCGACCCAACCGATCGTCGCCCCCGCGGCCCCGGCCCTGGGCTGGGACGTCCATCGGATCCGCAAGGACTTTCCGATCCTGGCCACCAGCGTCCAGGGCAAGCCGCTCGTCTACCTCGACAACGCGGCCACCAGCCAAAAGCCCCAGCTCGTCATCGACCGCGTCCAGCGCTACTACGAGCGGGAGAACGCCAACATCCACCGCGGCGTCCACGTGCTGAGCGAGAAGGCCACCGAGGAGTACGAGCACGCCCGCAGCAAGATCCAGCACTTCCTCAACGCGCGCGAGGCGCGCGAGATCGTTTTCGTGCGCGGCGCCACCGAGGCGATCAACCTGGTCGCGATGACCTACGGACTGAAAAATTTCAAGGCCGGCGACGAGATCCTGATCAGCAACCTCGAGCATCACTCCAACATCGTGCCCTGGCAGATGCTCTGCGAGCGGACCGGCGCCGTGTTGAAAGTCATACCCATCAACGACGCGGGCGAGCTGCTGCTCGACGAGTTCGAAAAGCTGCTCTCCGAGAAGACCAAGATCCTCGCCGTCAACCACGTCTCGAACGGCCTCGGCACGATCAACCCGATTAAGTGGATGATCGACAAGGCCCACGCGAAGGGCGTGCCGGTCCTGATCGACGGTGCCCAGTCGGTGCCGCACCTCAAGGTCGACGTGCAGGCCCTGGACTGCGACTTCTTCGTCTTCTCCGGGCACAAGCTCTTCGGTCCCACCGGGATCGGCGTGCTCTACGCCAAGGCGGCCCTGCTCGAGAAGATGCCGCCCTACCAGGGCGGCGGCGACATGATCAGCGCGGTGACCTTCGAGAAGACGACCTACAACGTGATTCCCTACAAGTTCGAGGCGGGCACGCCCAACATCGCCGGGACCATCGGGCTGGGCGCGGCGGTGGATTACCTGAACAGCATCTGCTTCGGCGGCGCGGCCGCCTACGAGCATACGCTCCTCGAGTACGGCACCGGCCTGCTTCAAGAGATCCCCAGCCTGCGCTTGGTCGGGACGGCGAAGGAGAAGGCGAGCGTCCTGTCCTTCGTGATGGAGGATATCCATCCCCACGACATCGGGACGGTCTTGGATTTGGAAGGTGTCGCGATCCGCACGGGGCATCACTGCAACATGCCCTTGATGAAGCGCCTGGGCCTGCCGGCGACGGCCCGCGCCTCGATGGCCTTTTACAATACGAAGGAAGAATTGGACGTCCTCGCGCGGGCCCTGCGCAAGGTGAAGTCCGTATTCGGGTAATTTATTTCCTATGTCGGAACTCTCAGAACTCTACCAAGAGGTCATCCTCGACCACAACAAGCAGCCCCGCAACTACAAGAAGTTGGAGGGCGCCAACCGCCACGCCGAGGGCTACAACCCGCTCTGCGGCGACCAGATCACCGTCTACCTCAAGATGGACGGCGACAAGATCGACGACGTCTCCTTCGTCGGCTCGGGCTGCGCGATCTCGAAGGCCTCCAGCTCGATGATGACGGGCGCGGTGAAGGGAAAGTCCAAGATCGAGGCCGAGCAGATTTTCGAAAAATTCCACCAGATGGTCACCGGGAAGCCGCACGGCCCCGTCCCCGAGGGCTTGGGCAAGCTCGCGGTCTTCTCCGGCGTCTGCGAATTTCCCTCCCGCGTCAAGTGCGCGAGCCTCGCCTGGCACACCCTGCGCGCGGCGATGGAGGGGAAGGACGAGACCGTCTCGACCGAAGCGGAGGAGGCCGGCGATGAGCAGCACCACCCCCATCGATAAGACCGTTTTAGAGCAGAAGGTCCTGGACGTCCTCGCCACCTGCTACGACCCGGAGATCCCGGTCAATATCTACGAGCTGGGCCTGATCTACAAGATCGACATCGACGACAACAAGAACGTGGGGATCCAGATGACGCTGACCTCCCCCATGTGCCCCGTGGCCGGATCCCTGCCCGGCGAGGTGCAGTCGAAGATCCAGGCGATCGAGGGGATCGGCGAGGTCAAGGTCGACTTGGTGTGGGAGCCGCCCTGGGGCCCCGACCGGATGTCGGAGGCGGCGAAGCTTCAACTCAACGTGCCCCTCTAGGTCTCTTGCCTCACGAAGGACCGCGGCGATTCACGGAGGCGGCGATCCGCTCCAATTCCCGCCTGATCGCCTCGGCGCCCCGCAAATAGATGTCGTTGTGCCCCGCCTCCGGCACCTCCACCAGCCGCGCCTGTTCGCCCCAGAATTTCTTCATGTCCCGGCTCATTGACACCGGCACCAACTCGTCCTCGTCGCCGTGGATCAGGGTGACCGGTTCGCGGACCTGAGGCCAGAACTCCCGGGTGTCGAAGACCGCGTCCTTGAAGAAGAGGTCCGGCGTCATCGGATAGAGCCCCTGCGCCACCTCCAGCATCGAGGTCATCCCCGAAATCAACACCAAATGGGCCGTCTCCCGTTTGGCGGCCAGGTAGGTCGCCACCGGCGTCCCCAGGGACCAGCCCGCCGCGATCACCGGCAGGCCGGGGAATATTTCCCGCGTCACCTGGTCGTAGGCGTCGAGGGCGGTTTGGTAGAAGGCCGCCTCGCCGGGCTTGCCGGGGTGGTGGCCGAAGCCGGGAAATTCCACCAGCACCGTGACCCAGGCCTCGCGGCGGAAGAAGGGCAGGACGTAGTCGAGATCCTCGACCAGCTCGGCATTGCCGTGAAAATAGAGAACCACGGCCTTGGCCTGGGCGGGGTCGATCTCCTTGTCGATCAAGAGATAGAGCGAGCGGCCGCTCGCCAGGCTCAAGTTCAAGGGGGTCCCGAAGCGCGGGGCCTCGGGGTGGCGGTCGGCGCCGGGGAAGATGAGATTCATAGATTTACCTCGCGGGCAGCGGCATTGGGCCAGGCAGGCAAGGGAGAGGAAGGCGCCAAGGGCCAATATCGCATATAAGCCTTTCCGAAAACGAATCGCTGGCGTTTTGCTTCCCATTTTTCGATACTTGTTTGATTTTGCCCCTTTGCCCAGCAAAGATCAAAATGCTTTTCTCAAAGGCTATGGATAAGAAGACCCCCGATAAAGACCCGCAGAGCGACATCCTGATCGGCCACGGCGCCTTCGGCGTGGACTACGTGCCGAAAAAGCTCCGGGCCCGCGTCGAGGGCGGACGGGTCTACGCCGGCAAGAAGGGCGAGATCCCCTCGGGCAAGGCCAAGGCGATCCCGCTGGACCGCTTCACCATCGCCCTGTTCCGGGTCGACGACGAGTATTACGCGATCAAAGACGCCTGCCCGCACGCCGATTACCCGCTCTCCAAATCGCAGCTCGTCTCGCGTTACACGGTGATGTGCACCTCGCACAACTGGCAATTCGACATCCGCGACGGGCATTGCGTGAAGATCGGTCACTGCGGCCACGCCACCCCGGACCTGACGGTCCGCAGCTTCCCCGTGGAGGCCGAGGGGGAGGACCTTTGGGTGGTCGTCGAATCGCGAGGTTCCCTGTGAACCTCGAGACCCTGCTCGACAGCTACCGGCGCTGGTTCGGCGAGGAACTGGTCGATAGGGAGGGCGGTCCCGAGGCCTGGCGGGAGCGCCTCGACGCGGCCCCCTTCGCGGTGGTGGCCCACGGCTTGGGGCCGGACCCCGTCCTGAATTACGGCAACCGCAAGGCTTTGGAGCTTTGGGAGATGGACTGGGAAGAATTCACCCGCACCCCCTCGCGGCTCACCGCCGAGGAGCCCAATCGCGAGGAGCGCGCCCGCCTGCTCGCCCGGGTTACCGAACACGGTTTCATCGACGACTACTCCGGCGTTCGCGTTTCGAAGGGCGGACGGCGGTTTCGCATCTCTGGGGCGCGGGTTTGGAACCTGCTCGACGCCTCCGGCGCATATTGCGGCCAAGCCGCGGCCTTCGGTTCCTGGGTCTATCTCGAGGCCGCGCCTACTTCAGCGAGTACTTCACCGCCATGACCGCGAAGGTCGGGGGAGGAAGGACGCCGGTCCAAGAAGGAGGGAAGGATTTCAAGAAATTTTCATCTTTGGTTTTGATGCGATTTTCCACCCGAAAAAAGACCTGGCCGTTCGGCGGAACGACCGTCTCGCAGGTCATCGCACGGGGTTTTTCCTGGGATTCCAGGCTGTAAACCGCTTCCACGGAGCAGCCCGGAATTTCTTCGATCTTGTAAGCGGAGCCCGTGACGGAAAGCCGCGCGCCCTTCACGATCGACCGCCACTGCGCGCCCGTCGCGGTGGACAAGGCTTGCATGGCGAAGGCCGACCAGACCCCCTGCTCGCTGTTGAGATCCGCGAAATTGCTGTTGCTGTCCAGCGGATAGAAGTAAAGGTCGACGCCCTTGATTTTGGCGCCCGGCGGCAAGGACACGGCGCAGTATTGGACGGATTCGGAGAGATAGATCGTGTCGGCGTCTTTGGGCCCGGACCAGCGCTGGTTGCTGTGGGCCTGGCAAAGCCAGTAAGGAATGGTCAGGACCGAATCCACGTTGATCCCAGCAAGCAGGTTCGGCGAGACTTGGAGAGACGGCTGCGCCAAGCCCAGGCCGCCCGGGGTGAAGGTGACGGTAGGGTTGCTGGGATTGGCTGGCTGCAGCCCCGGGGTGTTGGGATCGGCATTTCCGCTACCGGCACCGGGATTCTCGCCGCCCTCTCCGGCTTTGACGCCGTCGCCCAAGGCGACCTGCGTCCCTTCGCCGCCGGCCGCCGTTAGGCCTCCGTCTTCCCCGGGGGCGCCCCCCGATTGGCCGGAACAGGCCGAAATTTGAAGGATCGCCAATAGGGAAAGGACGGAGATGAAGCGGCGCGTCATGGTGGCTCCCGGATAATCAAGTAGTGAAGATTTTCCAACCCCTATGCAGTCTTTATCGCTAAGACCGGATGAGAAAGGTGCTTGGAATGTTACTTATTTTCTGCAAAGGCCACAATCTTGGAATTTTACTTTGAAGGCCAAAAATACCTCGCCGCCCTTCGCCAGGCCATCGCGGAAGCGAGGCGCAGCCTCGACCTCGAGATGTATATCTTCGCCAGCGACGCGGTGGGCTGGGACTTCGCCGAGCGGCTGGCGCGCAAGGCCCAGGAGGGCCTGCGCGTCCGGGTGCTCTACGACAGCATCGGCTGCAAGGGGACGGCCGAGCAGCTCTGGATCATGCTGGAGGAAAACGGGGTGCGGTTGCAGGAGTACAACCCCGCCTTTCCCCTGCCGAGAAACCTGCGCCGCCGCAACCACCGCAAGGTCCTCCTGGCCGACGGCCGCGTCGGCTTCCTGGGCGGCTTCAACCTCATGGACGTGGATTGGCGCGACACGGGGGTCCGGCTCGAGGAGCCGGACTTGGTCGCCGAGCTGGCGGCGCAATTCGAGATCGAATGGGAGAAGCGCCACCCCGAGATGCGCGAGCTGGCCCGCAGGCGCCGGCGACGCCGCGGGGAGGAGCTGAGCGGCCTGCATATCGTGCCGAGCTACGGGATGCGCCGCATGGGCCTGATCCGCCACGAGTACCTGCGCGCCGTCCTGCGCGCCCGCGAGCGCATCGACATCACCAATGCCTATTTCGTGCCGGATTTGGGCATGCTTCGGGCCCTGCGCAAGATGGCGGGGCGTGGCGTATCGGTGCGAATCTTGACGGCGGGGACGAGCGACGTCCCCGTCGCGAAGTGGGCCTCGGAGGCGGTCTACGCCAAGCTGCTGAAGGCCGGCGCGAGGATTTTCGAGTACCGGCCGCGCATCCTCCACGCCAAGAGCGCCGTCGTCGACGGGCGTTGGTTCACGGTGGGCAGCGCCAACATCGACCATTTGAGCTTCCTGCACAACCTGGAGGTCAATCTGATCGGGGTGGACGTCGAGGCAGCGGAAATTTTATCCCGACAATTCGAGGCGGATCTCGCGCAATCCCGGGAGATTCAGGCGGACGAATGGCGCCGCCGCTCCCGCTGGGCGCGGTTCCGGGAGCAGTTCTTCTACGCCTTCCGCGCCTGGCTGTAGCGCTGCAGGGCCCAGACCAAAAACCCCAAACCCAATAGGATTCCGCTGCGCGCCACCGCGTCCCAGCCGAAGTTGGCGAGCAGGACGGCGCAGAGCAGGATCCCGCAAAAGGG